>JAKALX010000002.1 GCA_021823905.1 Chloroflexota bacterium
GACCTCCGGGCGGCGCCGGGCCGATGCCAGGATTTCGAATGCGAAACTCCGCGAAACGGCGCTACCTCCCAGGATGCCGCTGGCGTTAGGAGAATCGAAGACTTCCCGTCCCAAGTTCGTCGTGAAGATGAACCAGCAGCCGCGGAAATCAACCGTCTTCTGCAAGTTCTTGTCGTTCACCTCCCCTTTGTCGAGGACTGCGAGCAGCGCAGTCAGGGCGTTTTCGTGCGCCTTCTCGACCTCGTCGAAAAGGATGACCGCGCGCGGGTTCTCGTAGACAAAGCCGGTCAGCGTCCCCGGTCTTCCCTGTGAGTAATAGCC
The DNA here is from genome assembly GCA_021823905.1 of Chloroflexota bacterium. Classification (GTDB taxonomy): domain Bacteria; phylum Chloroflexota; class Dehalococcoidia; order Tepidiformales; family Tepidiformaceae; genus JAKALX01. Next base: position 322 of record JAKALX010000002.1, read on the forward strand.
CTCGGTGCCGAGGAGCTGCTCGAAGTTCTGCGGCGCCGCGAAGCTGCCCATGTCGAAGCGACGGAACATCACGCTCGTGCCTTCAAGGCTCTGAAGCGCCGCGGCGAAGCGCTCGGCGAGCAGGGTCTTCCCAACCCCAGGCGGCCCCAGAAAGGTGAAGATCCCCTGCGGCCCATCGGGCCGCCGCCCGAGGCAGGCCTCCCAGTACGCGCTGACCAACATGCCGATGGCCGCGTCCTGCCCCAACACCTCGGTGGCAAGCCGCTGCTCCAGGAGTTGCGCCCGAGAGCGCACTCTCTCCATGAATTCCAGCAGGGGCGAGAGCTTTGGCCTGTCGCCGACCGGTTCGTTGAGCTCGAGAAACTTGGCCACCGCGGCATCCGACCGTTGCTCCAGCAGATGTGCGAGCAGTCGCTCTGCCGGCAAGGTCCGATCCTCGGCAAAGGCCGCCTCGACGGTTCGCCGCAACGTCTCGTCCAACGGCATGCGCTGGTCATTCGCTGGTGCCTCGGAAGCCTTACCGAACAGTGCGACGATGTCCTCGGCCCAACGAAGATCTCCTGTCGGCCAGCCGAAGACCGGCTTGAGGCGTTGCAGAGCGCTCTGCTCCCGGCTGACGGCATACACACCGCACAGGATGTCCAGCGCGGTGAGGGTGCCGCGGTTCTGCGCCAACGCGGCGCGTTTGGCCCAGCCGAGAATCTGTCCCGAAAGTGATTCGAGGCCGGTCACAACTTCTCCCCCCAGTGGGCTGCAGCTACAGTTCGGTCGGTGGGGTGCTCGGCGGCTCACCTGACGCCGGGCCGGGCGCTGCCGGCGCGGAAGCTCCAGCGGCGCCCGTGGCAGCCGCACCCTCCGTCAGCCACCGCATAAGTGCATCCCGCGCTTCGGGCAGGAGGCCCGCCACCATCTCCTGCATCGCGTCGCTAACCATTCGCCCCATCTCCTGGCCGCGCTCCGGAAACTCAACCACGCCTTCGCCGAGCGCGCGCTTGAGGGGTTCGTAGTAGTCATCCACGAGTTGGCAAATGCCCCCGATACATCTGGAAAGCTGCTTTTGGGTGAGCGTGCCGTCCTCGATCGGAAACTCAATGATCGGACGGATCTCGCCATCCGAGGCGTCGTACTCGAACTGGATCAGTTTCGTCCGCCACTGCATCATGGCGCAAGCCTTCAGGAAGGCATCCACGTGCGGACCCACCGCCTTGAACGCCTGCGGTGCGAAAAGCTCGAAGTACCCTCCGTTTTCGCTCAACCTGATCACGAGCCCCAGCCCATCATCGCCGTCCGGGTCCCGGTACCGCTTCATCCGCATCGCAAATACCAGGTGCTCCTCGTCGCGCTTCTTGAACTTCAGCTCCAGCGCCTCCATCTGTTTCGCTACGTCGTCGATCGTGATGCCCATCAGTGACCCTCCCCTCTTGCAGGACCGCCCTACAGGTAACACCTCTCGAAACAATGGGTTGCTCCTCGTACACGAGGCTACCTACTCCCTGCCTGGATCTCTGTCCCTGTACCCCAACGGCACACGAACCATACTTTCCTTGGCGTCAAGAGAACTCGGGGGCGCCTCACAAACGCCGCACGACTGAGATTCCCGGTTAAGAGTATTCTACGCCTTCGAGGCTAGTCAAGAGGCTGTGCGCGTAACGGTCGAGTGGCCTCGGGACCTGATTCCGCCTCCACGCGTCCCTACCGATGCTCGCGGGTCGACAAGGAACCTCAGAGCAACGGACGTCCCATTTGTCGCGTCGGGTCGCGCGCGTGCGCACCGATGCGGGTGCGCGGCTCAGCTGACCGGCGAATGCTGAAGCCGCAGCAAGAGAGAAAGGAATTGAAGTGACCGTGGCCAAGGGGCCCAGGCAACGCCGACAGCTCGGCCAGTATATGCCACTGTCCGCGATCGCCAGTCGGGTTTCCGTCATCGCCGGACTCCCGCGGGCGGGGGTCGGGATCACAAACAAAACAGCCGGCCGCAGATCGCCCGGCGTGAGTAACGTCACAAGTTCAATCATGGGGGATCTACTCTCGCTCCCCTCCGGATTTCGGTCCTGAGGCCTTGCCATTCGGGACTATAATGGCAGAATATCGGCGCTTTCGAACCGGGGGAAATGCATGCGCCACGGCCGGGAATAGAGCCGCAAGATCCAAATGGTCTCTGAAGATGCGCAGTACCCTTCGGCGCAAAGCAAACCGGTCATTGAGGCCAAGAAGCCTCCACGCGTCGGACTTCCTGCCTTCGACTGCACGAAGTGCTCGCTCCACCTGCTCCAATTCCAGTCGCGCAAGAGCTTCGTTCAGGCCACCAGGGTCGGTTTGGTGGCGAGCCTCGCGGGCCGCCGCCTGACCGTTGATTGGTCCGGTACGACGGAGTTCCTCGGGTAGGTCGTCCGCCTCGATCTGGCTGTGCCTCCGCAAGGCAGACCTTAGAAGGGCCGACTCGATGGCGTTGCGCAGTTCGCGGACGTTGCCCGGCCAAGCGTATTGAGCCAGAGCCTCCGCGGCCAGAGGGCTCAGGGATGCACCGCTCTTTCGGCGACCGCCGACCTTGGCAAAGAAGTGGTCGACCAAGAGCGGGATGTCTGTGCGACGCTCACGCAGCGGCGGTATTCGAATCTCGCAAACCTTGAGGCGGTAGTACAAGTCCTCACGGAACTGCCCTTGGCGAATCGCCCCGCCGAGATCGGCGTTGGTCGCAGCCACAACTTGGCAATCAACGGCAACCTCTTCCCTGGCCCCAAGCCGCGCGACCGTTCGTTCCTCCAGGAAGCGCAGCAACCGCACCTGAGTTGCCAGTGGCAGCTCGCCGATCTCATCGAGAAATAGCACGCCGCCTTGCGCTCGCTCGATGAAGCCGATATGCCGGCGCTTGGCGTCCGTGAAAGCGCCCGCCTCGTAGCCGAACAGTTCCGCCTCGACCATCGAAGGCGGCAGGGCGGCAATAGCGACAGGCACGAAGGCGCTCTGCGCTCTCGGTCCCGTCGCATGGATGGCGCGTGCGACCAACTCCTTGCCGGTGCCGGTTTCACCCGTAATGAGGACCGTCACCGCAGCATCCCGCGCTACGGCCGCGATCATCCCCTTCACCTCACCGATCGCGGCGCTCTCGCCAACGAGTTGCCGGGGCTCAACGATCGCCAACTCCTCCTCGAGTTGCCGCACCCGTGAGGTGAGACGCGCATGCTCGAGGGCCCTCGCCAGCCGTGCCCTCAGCTCGCGGAGCCCCTTGTCCTTCTCCATGAAGTCGGCTGCGCCTAGCCTTATGCACTCCACAGCCTTGTCCACGTCTCCGTAGGCGGTGATCACCAAGACCGGGGTGTCCGGCAGTACTTGGCGGAACCTCTGGAGAAGCTTCAGCGACTCGGTCGTGTCGTCGCTGCCGGGCCGCAGCCTCAGATCAAGGAGAATCAGGTCAGGGGGGGGCGAGGGTATCTCTGCCGCCTCCTCCGGGGAATGCACCGCCGCGACGCTGAACGCTCCACTCAGCGCGCGCTTCAGCGACATGCAGAATTCAGTTGAGTCATCGACCAGGAGAAGGCTGGGCGTCGCCACGGCAACCCCACCTTACCACTCGTCCCTCGCCAGGGTGCTACGAAGCGCGACCACCGTCACGGTGGTGACGGTTGCCACTCCCACGATCCCCGCGATCGCGACCGCCGCATCAGGCCACTCGAGATCTCCGCCGGTCGGGACGGAGACCACCGCAGACGGGGAACCCTGGATGGCGATTGGACCCGCATGCGGGCCGGCAACGCCAGGCTCTCCCGCTGGGAGCCTCTTGCTCGCCGCCGCGAGGTAGGCGAGCAGGATCAACTCCAGAGCGACAAGCACACCCAGAACCCGGACGCCGACAGCCCGGAGGGATCGCGCTCGCTGGTGCGGGGTCGTCGCCTTCTCGTCTGTCGTCTCATCCGCCATCGCCTACCTCCTCGACACCATCAGATATAGATGTGAGATCAGAAGGCCGAAGTTGAGAAACGCGAACAATCCCTGGACAGCCAGCAGGCCGTCGATCAGCGTACTATGCGCCATCGCTTGACATGGTTGCAGCGTCGCAAAGAAGTACGCCGACGACATCAGGGCATGAGGAAACCCCGTCGCCGACCGTGTGTCCGGGATCGTGTGAAGCAGGTAATGGACACCGGCGAAGAAGATCACCCACGAGCCGACTCCGAGAGCGAACCTTCCGAGCGAGGACAACGCAAACGCGACGTACCGGAGTATTGGCCAAAATACCCAACGCCACGGCCTCTCACGGACCCAAAACTCAAACCGCAACTTTCTGGCCTCGGAGAGGCAGGCCATTTCCTCCTCGATCTGGTTGAGATCGCGGAAGCGCTTCGCAACGCGCTCGATAATCGCGAGGCGGGCGTTGAGCGCGGACCGCGTGCGCTGCCGCCGAGCGAACCATCGTGAAACCACCGAGACCTCGCGGTCAATCTCGGCGAAACGGTCCTTGACGTCGAGGTTGTACTCCACACCGACGAAGAGGCTCTCAGCGGTCACTTCACACTCGTGTTGAACGGCTATGGCCTCAAGCGCCGTCGTGGGCGTCCGCCCTGCGAGCAACTCCTTGGCCTCCAGTGCAAGGACGGCCGCGTGGGCTGCTGCCTCGACGCCCTCAGACCCAGCGAGGACTCGCCTTGACCGACTCAGTAGCGTCTCTGCGATGCGCAGCAGTCGCCCCGGGGCAGAGTGAGGTATCTCCCAACGCTGCTGGCTATCCTCGTCGGGTCTTGGTGGCCACGTGAAGCCCTCGGCTGTACGGGGCCGAACGGCGAAGCGATCCCATTGGCCAGCTGCACGCCACAGCCGCCACATGTCAGCGATCGGCTTGATCACCACATCGCAGCGAATCCCCACCGAACGCAAGTAGACGAGGCTGGCGCGCCACCTCGCGTCGGCCTCCTTGCCCCTGGCATGGCCAGCCGTGACCAGGATCCTGCGGTCGCTCTGCTTGAGGCCTGGGCACTCGCGATCGCGTACCTCGAAGTCGGAGAGGTGGAACTCCCCCCCGGAGGTTCCCCGATCGAAGACGGCCTCACGATCGACGAAGTTGAGGTAGACATCCTCGAAGACGAGGCGCCAACGCCCTGTCCCGGCCAAGGCGGAAGAAGAACCCTCTCGGAAGACCTCCTTCATGGCTTGTGCGGAAATCACGGCCGCAACGCGGTACCCAAAACGGTAAGCCGTCAGCGCGTTGAAGAAGGCATACTCGGTCTCCTCGTCGATCGCCGCCGCGCACTGGCGGCGGTCGGCAGGGAGAGCACTGAGAGGCAGTCCCTCGTGGGCGAAGGCGACCTGTTTGACGAGATTCCGCAGCCCCGAAAGGTCGAAGAGCGGCGGCGTGAACCAATTCGACCGTGCGGACGGCGAATCCAGGCCGCGTTGGACGGCAAGCAAGGTCGCCACGCTGGACCGTTGCGGTTGGTGGCTGGAGTCCGGCCTCAGGAGGTGGTCACACCATGGGGCCGCGAGCTCGTTGTCGTTCTCCGCCAGCGCCAGCACCCGGATCTCGGGGAACGCCAGCACGAGCCACGACGCGAGCATCTCTCGCGGCAACAGCCTGCCCGAGCCCAGCGAGTAGGAGAGCAGGGGGTTCCACCGGTTGGGCCGCATCGCGGCGTCAACCGGCGCTTCGAGCCCAACGTTCAAGAGGAGCCATGTCTGGCGAAGCTGGGCGGGGGACCTCGCGTCGAGGCGCGCGGCGATCGCTGCATACGCCTGCTCGAGATCGGCCAGCGACACGTTGCTCTGCGTCATGACCGGCGACGAGAGTTCGAGGACCTCGAGATGTGCGCCGTCCCCCACGGCCCGGCGGAGGCTGTCCGCGGGGGGGGCGGCGACAACAAGCAGCTCGCAGTTCAGTTGGCCCCTCCCGCCCTGGCCGGCGACACGCGAGCGGCCTCCTCCTCGAACTCCCGGCTCAAAGCCAGAAGCCAGGAACGGAGGCCGGCGAACGCGGCTCCAGAGCACTCACTTCCGCCCGCCCCACCTGATAGGTCTCCAGAACTCATCAAGGTCGCCACGGCATCAGCGCCATCGTGTTCCCTGGGTCCGCCTGCCTCGTGGCACACTGCGATCAAGGTGGTCGCCCCCCTCGTCTGCACCGCCTCCGCGTTCTCTCCTGTAGCCCCGCCGATGACGATGGTGTGAAAAGCAGCGAGATATCTTTCGACCCACGAGCCCCTGACCGGCTCCCATTTGCCATTCGGGAGCGACACCCCCAGGAGCGCAGCAATGCGCTTGCAGAAGTCCTCGCCCTTAGCTTCGCACATCCGGGTGTTCACGAGGGACTCCGTGAAGCGTGACCTCCCGTGCTTCAAGAAGTGAAGCCTCCACGGTTCCATCGTGCCATTGGCCGCGGGCCCCGACGTCCGGCCGAAAAGGAACCGCCGAGCTTCGTCCAGCATCGCGAGAGGGGCGGACGAAGGGCGCAGGGCCCAATTCTCCTTAACCGCGCGGAGGTGTTCTTCGATCCCCAGCACATCCGCTTCTCTGGCCAACTCGTCGAGCCGCTCTACGTCGAGCGCCAGGGGATCGAACATGTTCACGACCCGATGCTTGAAGTGGCGGAGGAAGTTGCGCTCAACGCCGCGGCGGTAGGTCTCGACATAGCCGTACGCAATCGCCGCGACAGCGGCCGACGGAGAGGCTCCGGCGGTAAGACCGCCGACGAGTCTCTCGAACATCTCATCGTACTGTCGATCGTTGCTACCGTACCCGAGCACCTCCGCGGCACCAGCGAGCAGGGGCCACTCTTCGCGTCCAACACCGTGCACGAAGACGATCGTCTGGGGCGTAACAGACTGCCGAAGCTTGGTCCGAAATTCAGAATCGAGAGTTGTCCTCTGTTTGCAGCTCACGAATGTGACGTTGAGAGGCGGGTCGGACCCTGCTGGTGAGGTGTACGGAGTCCAGTATTGGCCCAGGGCAGCCTCGAACGTCTCATCTTCCTCCAAACGGCCGAACAGCCAGACGATGTCCCCCGTCGGGACTGCCTCTGCCGTGGTGCGACGGGGCTCCTCGGCCGCACCGTCAGGTGCGACCGTGCATAGTCGGGAGAGCGTCGTCAGCGCCGTCCCATGGTCCTGGGTGGGCAACTGCGCGGCGATATTTTGCAGTCCACGTGTTGCGAGGCTGTCTGAGATGACAAGATCAAGAGGCCAGCCCGCGGGGCAGTCGACATTCTGCGCATTTATGCCTTTAAGTATGAACCGCTCTTTTCCCCCGCCTAGATTGAGATACCCACCCCGGTCATCCCGATGGTGAAGGACCAACCCGAGAGTCCTAGGGGCGACCAGTTCAAGTCTTTTGGCCAATTGACCTTCAGGACCAACCATGATCTGAAGGGTGGAATCGGCGTACTCAACCTTGATGCTGTCCGTTTGACAATAGCCAGTAAAGAGAACCAAGGGATTCTGCGGGGAATGATGCTTGTACGAACGCGCCCAGCCGAACATATCTTTCTCTGGGTCTGCTTCAAAGCCGGTGCCGAGGAGATACGTGTCCGGGAAGGCACATTGGTTCGGCTGTGTACGGTCTACGAAGATGACATAGACGGCCATCATCCCTAGGCGCTCCATAAGGCCCGCCACAGGATCGGCTTCTCGAAATAGGGGCCGTGCATGGCACCCTCCACCGAGGCATACGGGAGGAACCTGCAGCCTGTGGGCAGGTTCTCGGGCACCCCACGCCCACTGGTCACCGCGACGAGCGGCACGGCATCCTTCATGGCGAGCAGCTCCCGGGTGAGGCGCTGCTTCGACTTGTCGTCCATGAACCGCTTGTCGAGCAACCCTTGATGGACGATGAGAGCGTCGAGGCCGCGGCGGGCGGTCGGCCAGAGGCGGTCGAGCCCTTCTGGGGTTCCGAACGTGGGATCAAGGGAAAGGGTGTAGCCTTCGTCCGCCTTCTCGAACACGCCATGCGGCGAACCCGTGTACGGCGGCTGCCCATGCCGACCGGCGCCGTCCACGAAGACCGGAAGGACTCCCTGGGCGATCACCCAGCCCCGCTCCCTCTCGGGCAAGCAGGCGCCTCTCCGATCCCACAGCCACTCCTGAAAGCGTTCGTCGGCGATCCCGATCCGTACGGCGCCTTGCTCCCCGAGCTCCGCGAGGATCGCCGACGACGCATCGGCACCGGACAGGAGGACGGCGTCCAGCAGCGAGAACACCCGACCTGCCCCCGTGACGACCTGTTGGAACCAGCTGCTCGCAGCCAACCTTTCCGCTATGGCGGGCTCAGTCTTCGGAAACACGCTGGGATCTGCGGACCACCGACCGTTCGCTAGGTTGAAGACTAGCTGGTGGCGGCGGAACATCACAAATCGCGCTCCCTCCGAGAGATCACTTTGCGCGAGTCCGAGCTCGGCCAATTTGTCGTCCGCCGAAGCTGAGCCGCTTGTCGCCATGAGCTGGTGGAGATCAAGGACGAAGTGACCCCGCTGGGCCTTGCTCGCTCCCTTGCCCTTCGAGTCCCGCCAGACGACAGGCACCGACTGGGGTGGATCCAGGGACTCCACTCGCTCTGTGTCCTCGTCCTTGAGGTCCACGAGGATGTGGAGTACAAGGTTTTCGCCGTCTTCTCCAAACCCCGTGAAGTCGGTCGCAAGATGGCGGAGCCAGCGCAGACGAAGGTGCTCCAGCAGCTGCTCCGCAGCGCTCTTTGCTCGGTCCGTTGCGACGGCTCCCGTGATCTTGCCGATCGTGTCGCAGAGGTCGTTGGCATCCACCCAGCAGATGCGGCGGCGGAAGAACCGAAGGGAAGCCGGCAGCGGATGCCAGAATCGGGCGTCCAAGGGGCTCGCACCATCTCGCTGCCACTCCCCGGGGTCGATGGCAACGAAGAGGCGGAACGGGTACTGCTCGATCGCGATCTTGAGCCAGTTTGCGGAGGTCACAAGCTCGCCGCTGGAGACGCCGACCCACTCCCTCAGGGCCGCCAGCAACCTTGCATCCGACTGATCAAAGCCTGTTTCGGACTCCACCAGGTTGCGGCGGAGCAGCCTCAGGAACGGCGACTCCGCGGGATCGCCCGGCTCGGAGATCAGGAGAGCCATTGCGAACGACGAGGCGCCGATCCCAGGGAGCAGGCATCCAGAATGCCGCCGGAGATCCGCCTCGAGAGAAGAGAACGCCTGCCTCAACCTCGCCACACCACCGGGTTCGTGGCTCATAGCTTCTCCCTCCGAGGCAGGCCCGCTGCGAACTTCGGGGAGACGATCTCCAGCACCGAGGGGCGCGTTAGGTAGAACTCGTAGGCCAGGGTCCCAACCGGCGACGGCACGGCCCGCAGGATGAACGGACTGCCGTCATCGCAGCGTGCGGCAGCCAGGAACGTCGGGTCCGGCACGGAATCTCCCAAACGATCGGACTTCTGCCCTGTGATGCGTTCCCCCCCGCTGGCGGCGTCCCCGATGGTTCTGCCCTGGAGGAAGGCCGCGGCGATCTTCATTTCGGACAGCCCCCAGTTCTCCGACCGCAATCTACCAGCCTGGTCAACGAGGTCCCCCTGGAGTCGCTCGTTGATTCCGTCAGCCGTCTTCTCCGCAGCGCCGCGAGGAGACCCGCGGCCGTCGCTTTGGGGGCGGTGGTCGGTTCCGTCAACCTCGTCCACCCCCCAGAGCTTGACCTTGCGGCCGTCGTGATCTCGCAGCAGGCTCGCGGTGTCGTAGGCCCGGACGAGCAGACAGGGCACGGCCGAAGAACTCGAGGCCCCGCTCCGGCGGATGCGGAGCCGCTGTTCGGGGTCATGGAACACCTCGAGAACGACATGGAGGGCCTCGCCCGGCGCTCGCCGGCCGTGCTTTGCGGCGTTGCGAATCGCGTTTTCGAGGATCACGTAGAGCGCCTGATAGCCGACGAGGCCGCCGGGGACCGAACTCTGCACGTCATTGCCCGTCTTCACCGTGGCCTCATCCTTTTCGGGCGTGAAGAGTAGCAGCCGCTGGCAGTCGTACGGCCTGACGAAAGGATCCTGGCCCTCTTCGACGTGCCGGCAAGAGAGTGCGCCACGACGGGCCTGCCCTGAGGTCGCCGCGTTGACACAGTGCTCCTTCAATTGCCGCACCCGGGCCTCGATCCTCTCGTTCGCCGTAGCCCCACCCGCTTGCGCCGCGACAAGCCACAGGTTCTCCGGCACCAAGAAGACGTGAAGCCGGATGTCGTCAAGCCCCAGAGCGGAGCGCTCGGGCGGTTCACTCTCCGGCGCGCCGGTTGCGGCGCGGAACAGATGGGCCTGCAGGCCTTCCGATCGGCCGATGTAGTCGAGCACTTCCTCCTGGTGCAGAAACCAGCGCACCAGGTCCTGTAGCAACCACGCCGGCTCCTCCCAGACCGGCCACTGGGTGGACACCTGCCCGAGGAAATCCATCCGCTGTTGGAGGTATCGTTGCGTGTACCATTTGCCGCCGCGGGAGGATCTCCCGAGTCGAGCAAGCACGTGACTGCCGATGTTGTGAGACATGTTGCGGGACATCACGGCCGAGACCGCGGACCGCCACCCGTTCCGGAGCGCCAGCGTCCGAGCGAACGCGGTCGAGATATAGCCGTGGACCCGATCCGCGAAGACGGTCGTCAAGTCCACCAACTCGGGGAGCAACGGCGACTCCGTTGCCATAACGATGCCGCCCGTCCTGATTGCGATCGGGTTCTGGGGTGAAAGGAAGTAGTAATACTTCCACTGCGTGCTGACTGAGTAGAGATAGATCAGGTAATTGCGAAACATCTGAGGAAACCGGCCATCGGGATACTGCTCTTCACCCTTTGCTTTTAGATCCGGTACGGCGGCAAGAAGGGACTCGACATCGGCAACGCCCTGCGAATTTGCCATCTCCATCGCAGTAAAAAGGCCCTCGGGGGTCGTGACACTTTGCACCAGTGACTGAATCGTCTCAGATAGCGCCGCTGGAACGTTGATCACAAGCTCGGTGTCATCTTCGGCGTCATCTGTTGGCCCTGATCGTGCGAGTGCCTGATCCCGGCAGATGATGAGACGGCGCTTCTTGAGGCCGTTGAACACGAGATCCGAGCTGTCGGCCACAAGGGTCCGGTAACGCTCCCTTTCCGCCTCCGCAGCGCGGTGGAGGGCGGCGAAGGCGTTCCCATTATCGCCGAGCTGGTTGAACGTCAGGAATGAGTAGTCCTGGCGCACCTCATCGAAGAACATCAGGACGACCCAGAGGGCCGTCCCTTCCCCGAACAGGACCTGAAGAAGGCCCTCGAACACGGACAGGTGCTCCGAGGATTGTAGCTGGCACGGCCAAGCGTAGTCGTCGCCGTTCCCGCTAAGTGCAAAAAGGTCGTGCAATCTGCCCTCTTGGCAGCCAGCGCGGAGATCGTCGCCCAACTTCGGCTGCGAAAGATCCCTGCTGAGTTTGGCCAAGATCCTCATGCCGCCTGGATGGCCCATGGGCGAGACTCCTTGTGCGCAGGATAGCACAGTCGGTCCCTCGACAGTGTGGCAACTACAGCTTGGGCGGCTCTCCCAGTCGCGGCGTGCCGCCGGCGGTCAAAGTCCTGAGCGGGACGTATCGGCGGGAAGAAAGAACCGGCGCATGAAGTCCGCGACCGATTGACGTTCACGCACAACCGTATATCTCCCGTCGCTGACCATCACCTCGGCGGGCAGGGGCCACGCCCCGAAGTTCGATGCTCGCACGCTGCCGTACGCTCCCGCATCGAGAATCGCGACAAGATCTCCAACACGAACCGCTGGCAGCCGAATGTCGCTGACAACAATATCGTTATTGTCGCACAACTGCCCGCACACGCTCACTGCCTCGGTGGGGGTGCCGACAGCCCGGTGCCCGTCGACAAGGACACGGTGGGACGTGCCGTAAAGGACCCTCCGCATGAAGATGTTGCTACTTGCATCAATGCCGACGAACGTTCGGGCTCCCCTCTTCACCCCACAGACACTCGCCACCAGAACGCCGGCATCTCCGACCAGATACCTTCCGGGCTCAGCGATCACCCACGGCAACGGCTCCGCCCACGCCTCAAGCATCTTCTTCAACGTCTCCGCGACTTCTCCGGCAGTCTGATCGATATCGAGGCCCGGGTCAGCATCGCCGTAGGGAATCCCGAAGCCTCCACCCATGTCAATGGACTCCACCGGGACACCGGTGGCGGCCTTCACCGCTTCAGCAACGCGTACGAGCCTGGCCACGACCGCGGAGAAGTGGCCCGACCTGGTCACGTTGGAACCCACCATGGTATGAAGCCCGAAGCGGCAAAAGCCGATTCTCGAGGCCTCTTTGAAAGCCTCAATCACCTCGGTCTCGGGCAGACCGAACTTCGTGCCCAACAGCTTGATGCCTTCGGCCTCGATCGAGTCCGCAGGATCGAGCCGAAAACTGATCAGGCGTGAAGAGTCGACGCCATTTATGAAGCTGCGGAATCTCCTGAACTCATTGAGCCCGTTAAAGTTGACCGGGATCGTGCGCTTGCCCAGCCCGGAGAGCACGCCGTCGTCCGGGTAGCACATCGTGAACAGCATCCTCTCAGGGGAAACGCCCAGCGCCTCGGCGATCGCCACCTCGAACATCGAGGAACAATCCAGCCCCGCTCCTTCACTCACCAACGCAGCCACGACCGCTGGCACGAAGTTCGCTTTCATCGAGAAGTACGTTCTGAAGCGCTCGTATCGGCGAGAGAACGCTTTGTGGAAAGTCCGGAAGTTGCGGCGGATGCGTGCCTCGTCGTAGATGTAGACGGGTGTGCCAACCTCCGAAGCCACCTTCCGGATCGGGACGCCTCCTACCGCTAGGCATCCGTCGTCCTGCTCAACAATCGCGTTCATCTGGCTCCTCGCGCGGAAGAACGTGGTCCGTCAACGGGGGCCAATCCCGCCCGATCGATGTCGGGCCCCTGCAGCGGTCCCGACCTCGAGCCGGCGCAAGGCCTCTTCAAGAACTTCGTCCTCGGCGGTGAGCGACACCCGAAAGAAGCCCTCACCGTGGTGGCCTAGCGCCGTTCCTGCCAGGACAAGAACACCGCACTGTTCGAGCAAGTTCGCACAGAAGACCTCCGATGACCCCGCCCCAAGCGGTACTCTCGCCCACACATAACAGGCCGCTTCGGGAGTGAGAACGTCATAGCCGAGGCGCGTTAGTCCGAGGACCACGAGGTCCCGTCGCCGCCGGTACGTCGATCGGTACCGCGCGACGCACTCCTGTGACCCCGTCAACGCCGAACTGCCTGCCCGCTGCAGGGGCCGGAACAGGCCTGAGTCGAGATGCGCTTCCAGGTCCTTCAGTGCCTTGATGATTCGCCGGCTCCCAACGGCGTATCCGATTCGCCAGCCGGGGACCTGGTACGTATTCGACAGCGTTCCGAACTCGACACCCACCTCCATCGCGCCATCGACCTCCAACAAGCTTGGCGGCGGCTCCTTGGTGTAGTAGATATCGCAGTATGCGGCGTCGTTGCATATCGCAATGTCCTCTCGAAGCCCCAACTTGATCAGGCTGGCCAATTGACTTCTTTGGGCGACGACGCCGGTCGGTACATTCGGGTAGTTCAAGAACATCAACCTCGCGGGCGTATCGCGCTGAGCTGCTTCGACCCTTCCAATGTCTGGCAGGTATCCGTTCGCGGCCACCAAGGGCATGAGCCTCGCCATGCCGCTCGCAAAATGGACGGCGGAAGAGTAGACGGGATAGGCCGGATCGGGGACAAGGGCCACCTGTCCAGGGTCAAGAATGGCCAATGGAAGCCTGGACATCCCCACCTTCGAGCCGTGCAACGCGACGATTTCCTCCTCTGGCGACAATTCCACACCAAAGCGGTCCCGATAGTACGTGGCGACCGCCTCGAGGAAATGGCCTTCCCCTGCTGAGGGGGGATACTGGCTGGAGGATGGCTCATCGATCGCATCGACTAGAGCCCGCGTGACATGCCCCGGGGGGGGGAGATCGGGCATGCCGGCCCCCAGATTGATCACGTCGATGCCCTTGGCCCTGGCACGTTCCGCCGTCGAATAGAGGATGTCGAACGCGTAGCGAGGTGAGTGCACGACTTTGCGCGAGAGGTGCACGACTACTTCTCAACCCGCGGCAGTACGTACGGCTCAAACTTACCATTCTCGACGGTAAATATCGAGATCGGCTTCGTGACATCACCGTTCTTGTCGAAGCTGAGCGTTCCCGACGCGCCCTGGTAGCCGGAAAGGCTGGAGATGAAACCGGCGATCTGCTCACCGCCCCTGGCGCCACTTCGCAATGCGGCAGCCAGAACCATCACCGAGTCGTATCCGTTGGCTTCGAACATCGTTGGCTCTCCGTGCCGACTTTCCTCGTAAAGCTTCCGAAAAGCCTCAACCGAGCCCACGGGGTCGGTCGGGTCATAAGCCGGGTTCGCATAGATCGCCCCCTCGGCCGCGGACCCGGCGATCGAAAGGAGTTCGGGAGTACCATAGTTGGCGCTACCGAGAATCTGGGCCTTGCTTCCGAGTTCGCGAAGCAGCTTCGTCGCGAGGGCCAGGTCCTTGTGGTAGCCGACTAAGTAGAACGCCTCCGGGTGAAGAGCCGCTAGTTTCGCCAACATCGGGCGCAGGTTCGGGTCACCTTGCATATATGACTCCGTGCCGAGGACCTGGCCGCCAAGGGTGCTGAAGACTGTTCTGAAGTGCGTCAAGAGACCGACGCCGTAGTCGTTGTTCACGTACAGGACGACGGCTCTTCGAACCCCTAGGCGCTCGAAGGCAAACGTGGCGATCGCCTTCGCTTCGGCGATATCGGAAGGCCAGACCCTAAAGAAGAATCGACTGCGGCCTGACAAGTCCGGACTGGAGGCCGTAGGCGACACGACGACCGTCTTGTACTGGTTCGCGAGCGGCAACATCGCGAGAGCTACGGAGCTCTCTACCGGCCCGACTATTGCCGCGACGTTTCTCTGCGAACACAGCCGCTGCATCGCGGCGACGCCCTCTTGGGGTTTGCCGCCATAGTCCTCGTAGACCGCCTGGACCGTCGTGCCACCAACCCCGCCCGTTGAGTTGATCTCGGCGACAGCGAGCTGAACACCGTCCTTGCAGCGTGTCCCGTACTCGGCAGTGTCACCCGTAAGCGGCAATACGACCCCTATTCGAATGGGCGATTGTGTGGCCTTCTGTCCTGGACTGCGGGAACACTGGGTCGAGAACGATAGCGATATCGCTGCAAGCAGCGCGGCAGTTACCAGACGAGGCTTCCGATTCATTGTCGTCTTCCCCCTAGCCCGGCGAATGCCGCTCGAACTGATGGATCGGCCAGCACTTCCGCGGGCAGTCCAAAGGATGCTACCTGACCTTCATCCAAGAAGTAAACCCAGTCGGCGACACCGAGCACCACGCTCGTGTTGTGCTCGATCAAGATGACCGTGCGCCCCTCACCGGCCAGCCGTCGGATCACTGTGAGCAGCCGATCGACAAGCGTTGGATGAACCCCAGCGGTGGGCTCATCAAGGAGCAGGACGTCGGCGCCGCCGGCGAGAAGGCGGGCGATGGCAAGGAGCTTCTGCTGACCGAAGGACAGTGAGCCAGCAAGCGCGGAGCTGCGGTCCGCCAGTCCCACAAGGCCCAGCCATTGGAGGGCCTTCACTTTATGATCCGCCTCTCGGCGCGAGACGCGGCCACGACCCAGCAGCGCAACGAGGGGGGCTTCACCCTCTTGGTCGGGGAAACCGACGAGAAGGTTTTCGAGCACGGTGAGGCTGCCGAAGACGCGCACATCCTGAAACAGTCGACCAATCCCGAGCCGGGCCGTAGCCCATGGCGGAAGACCATTGATTCGTCGGCCGCGATAGAGGACGTCGCCATTGTCACATCTCAGCGCGCCACAGATGAGGTGGAACAGAGTCGTCTTCCCAGCCCCGTTCGGACCGACTAGCGCCGTGACGGTCCCGGATTCAAACGAAAGGTCGAGGCCATCCACGGCGTGCACACCACCGAAGGACTTTCTAAGCCCGCGGCACTCCAGCGCGACCTCACCCACGAGTCGCACCACCAAAGGTCAACTCGGCCAAGACCCCATCACCCAGCCACTCCCGTGGAGATGAAGTCTCGGCGGCTGGCCGACCATCGCGCAGCAGGACGGCGCGGTCAGCCAACGGGAGGACATCACCGACGCGTTGCTCGACCCACAGGACGGAGAGGGCGCGCTCGCGAGAGAGGAGCGCAATCTGCTCCATCAACTCCCTGGCCACACCTGGTGCCAGCCCTGCGGAAGGCTCATCGCACAGGAGCACCGCAGGGTTGCTGGCAAGGATGCTGGCAACCGCCAGCGCTTGGCGCTGTCCGCCGGAAAGGAGCCCCGCAGGTCCATGCCGGGACGGGAATGTAGCGCTAAACGGCACTAAGGGCTGGCCCGTCCCCCCGATTCCCCTGCGCCGCGCGACGAGAGACGCCAGGCGGAGATGATCGTCAGGGGTCAGGCTGGGAAAGACTGCCCCCCCCTGGATCATGTAACCAATCCCGGCATGGGCTCGGCGGTGGGCGGGAAGCGATGTGACATCGTCACCACATAGGAACACATGCCCCTGACTGGCTGGCAGGAGACCAGCCACAACCTTCAGGAGGGTTGACTTACCGGCACCGTTCGGACCGATAACTGCCACGATCTCTCCCTGGAGAACCTCAAGTGAAACTCCGCGAAGCACTTCTCGCTTCCCATAACCTGCGGAGACACCTTGGACAGCCAGTGCCGGCCGCCCTGCCTGCGCCCCGGTGGCCCCCGGGCCGCCAGGACCGGCCCCAACCGCCTCACGTAAGCGTCTCAACACGCTGAATTCCCTTGCAACCCTCGGGCCACGGCCTCGGTCGCGCTCCAAGTTCACTTGAACTCGTACTCGCCCATGATGCCCCGCGGACGGATGCGCATCAGCACGACAAGGAGCAAGCCGTAGGTAACTTGCCGCAGATTGGCAGCGACGGCGTCGGGAATCTGGATGAGCCTCAAGGCCTCCGGCAGTGCGACCAGGAATGCTGAGCCCACCAGGGGGCCCCAAAAACTCCCCGCTCCGCCGATCACCACAGCGGAGAGGATGAAGATTGTCTCGCCGACTGTGAAGCTCGTTGGATCGATATAACGCATGTAACCGGCAAACATGGCGCCCGGGATGGCCGCCAGGCCTGCCCCAAGCGCGAATGCCATCGTCTTGACCGCCGGTACGTTCTTGCCAAGTGCGGCAGCGGCGACCTCATCATCTCGGACAGCGCGGAGGAGGCGACCGAAGGGGGAGCGGATTAGCAGCCACAGGATAGCCAGCGCCCCCGTGCTGATTGTCGTGCTGAAGAGGAAGTACTTGAATACGGTATCAACTGGCACGCCGAAAAGAGAGGGAATCGGAATTCCAGGGATCCCGTAGGGACCCCGAGTGAGCCGAACACAATTGTAAAGAAGCGAGAACACAATGATCTGGAAACCGAGTGTGGCCAGGACAAAATAGTCGCCCCTCAGCCGTAATGATGGGATGGCAATGAGCAGGCTAAGTAGTGCGGTGAGCGGCACAGCCAAAGCCATGGCTGGGAAGAAACCAAGGCCCATCTGCATCATCAGCAGGGTTGTGGCGTATGCGCCGATACCGTAGAACGCAGCGTGGCAAAGAGAGAGTAGGCCCGTATAGCCGGCCACTAGATTGAGCGAAGCGGCGAGAACCGCGTAGATGCTAATCATCACTAGGATGTGCCAGATATAGTTCACTCGAGCGTCTCCTCAATGCGCCGCCGTCTCCCGGCCAAGCCCCACGGGCGGAAGAGCAGGAATACGATGAGCACACCAAACGTAACTGCGTCCATCCATCGGGCCGAGATTTCCCATACGACAAGACCCTGCAGCACGCCCAGAATGAAGCCACCAACGACCGGTCCTTCGAAAGTTCCCACGCCGCCTACAATGAGTGCGACCGCGGCGGTGAGGAGCATGGGCATCCCTACGTTCGGGTCCACACCAACGTCAAGAGCTACAAGGATCGAGGCTAGCGCCGTAACAGCCGAGCCCACGACGAAGACCCAGAGGCGAACGCTCTCCTGGTTGATGCCCATGACCATTGCGAGCGTGGGGTTGTCTCGCACTGCTCGGATGATCCTGCCCCAGTTGGTGAACTTGAGAAAGAGAACCAAGCCGGGCACGATAATCGCCGCTGCGGCCACCTGCCAGAATTGTGGACGGGTGAGAGTGACACCCACGATGCTGTAGGTTCTCTGGACTCCAGGCCACAGGACTCTCGTTTGATTACCGAAGAACATCGCGATGACGTTGACGAGGGCCACATAGAGCCCCAGGGAACTGAGCAGGGAGACGAGGAGCGGCGCGCCTCGACGAGCCAACGGGGCGTAGATCCATGCCTCCACGAGTGCACCGAGCAACCCAGAGCAACCAACTGCAATTCCCACCGCAACTGCAAGTGGCCAACCCTTCTCGACCATAAAGAAGTAGCAGATGTATGCACCCACAGTGTAGATGGCCCCATGGGCAACGTGGAAGATCTTCGTCGTATTATAGATAAGCGCAAAACCAATGGCGACGAGGGCGTACAGGCAACCGTTGACCAGGCCGTTCGCCAGCAGTTGGATGAGCATTGCTAGCGCTCGCGCTCCAAGCGCTGCTTGAGTTCCGCAGTCCTTTCCGGCATCACCCCGTGCTCGGCGAACTCCCGCAGCCAGCTACGAAGCTCACGGAGATTGATGGGCTTGCTGAAAAAGTAGTCAGCGCCGAGGTTGAGTGCATCGACAACAGCATCGAAATCCCGGTAGGCGCTCATCATGAGGACGGGCGTGGTCGGGGACTTCGCTTTGGCCCATCGCAAGAATGTCAAGCCCTCGTGATTGGTCTCGTCCTCCTCCGACAGCCGCACATCCACAAGAGCGACCTGCACGGTCGGGTCCAGCGACTGTTCCGCCTCGGCGATGGTCTTGGCCGTCACAATTTCAAACTCGGCACGTAGCGCCCCGGTAAGCGCCCGGAGATAATCCTCCCGATCGTCCAAAACGAGAACCCTGACCATTAAGCTCATCTTACCTGGTCGGACACTCGATTGACTAGGCAAGAGGACATTGGGGATGGATTGGGATGCAATCTGCGCCCCTCGACTGGATTCCAAGCCTATGTGAGTGACATTGTAATCACACGATGTGATCCAGATGACACACAGCGTTGCATTTAGAATGCCACTCTCTATTTCCGGACAACCCTTCTCAGCGACCCGGCAAGCTTGATGATCTCTGCGGCGCGGACGGTCATCACTTGCTGCAACCGTTCGAGGAACCTGGCCACGTAGTCCTCATCGACGTAGTCGGTCGTCAGGTACGGGGACATGACGACGGAGCGGGCCACCTTCATCGCTCCCACCCGGTCCCACTCGCTCTTAGCGATGCCGATGCGGGCGAGGGCTACGAGCGGCGTGTCGCCGTACTCCTCCTTCGTGAGGTCCGTGGAGGAGACGATGAAGCTCTTCTGCAGCATGCTCTCGCCCTCGCGCTGTCTGTAGCCAAAGGCCGATTCCGCGATCAGCGCCGTGAGCGCGTTCATCCTGTCGAGGTCGGTGTTCCCCTCGATGTTGAAGACGTAGTCCACGATGTTGAGATCCGGCGGCGTGAGAACGAAGGCCCGGACTTGCACAGCGCTGTCCACATCGAACCTGGCGCCGTCGAGGGCGGCACAGAGAGCCTGCGCCCCGTCGATCGTTTCGCCGATGAGCTTGCCGTAGCCCCCGATGTTCAGGGGCAAGATTCGGTGGGCGGCCCACACGGCGGCAGCCGCGGCGCCGGGCTTCGAGCCTTCGAGGATGTAGGACCCGATGAGGATGTCCGGCTCCCCTGGTTTGGGCTTGGGAAACACGTACGGCGCAAACGTGCGGATCGCGTCCCGAAAACGGCGGTCCCGCATGATGATGGCCCCTGCCGAATAGGGCACGTAACCGAGTTTGTGGGGATCCACAGTGAGGGTGTCGGCCTCGCCGGTCGACTCGAACGCCTGGTAGACCTCGGCGCTGGGCCAGCCCGCTCTCGGGGAATCGGGCTTGTCTCCGATGATTCTCAGCTCCTTGAGCCGCTCCCCCATTTCGTTGGGAGCCATGAAGTGACCGCCCCCGTCGTCCACGAACAACGAGCGCGCATAGCCGCCGTAGGCGGCATCGACGTGGACGTGGAAGTGAATGCCGCGCTCTTCGGCCAGGCGGCGGCGCAGGTCGATGATCGCGTCGATGCGATCAACCGCCGACTCTTCGGTCGTGCCCATGACACCCACCACCGCCAGGATCGGCCGGGTCGCTGCGGTCTCCAGGATGGCCGCCTCGAGCACTGAGATGTCCATGCGAAAGTGTTGATCGAGCGGCACATAGTGGATATTTGAGCGCCCGAGGCCCAAAAGGTCCATTGCCTTCTTGAAGGAGTAGTGCTTGCTCTGGGGCAGGAAAACGACGCCGAGGTCGATCCCCGAGCCCTCCCAGTGGAGGCCCTTCTCCTGGAGGGTCTCCGCTTCGAGGAGGTCGTCCAGCTCGCTGTCCTTCAGCCGGCCCTCCGTGCTCGTCTTCAGGCGCTCGATGACCGCCTCGCGCAGGTCAACTGCTTGCCGGGACGAGAACGCGCGGAGCAACTGCTCATCGCTCGCCTCTGCGAGCGGTGCGACCGTTCCGTCCCCCAACCGTACCTCGGGGCCAGAATTCTCGAGGCGCAGACATGCCCGTTTCAGCGCGAGTGGCATCGCCTTCAGGTTTCTGGCGATCCACAGCGCTTCCATGTTGGCGATCGTCCCGCCGGCGCAGATGTGACCCCAGCCGGCGCTCTCGCTCATCCCGAACAGTCGTAGCAGGTCCCTGCCGACCTCCAACTCGAGATCCGAAGTCCCGGTGCTCCCAGCCCACGCGACGTTGTTCGGGTTGTAGAGGGAGGCGCTGAAGTACGCGACGATCGAGGCCATCATTGCCTCCCAGTTCATGTGGCCGATGTAGCGCGGCGAGAAAAAGGGCTGGCTGCGCTTGAGCAGTTCCTGAAGCGAGTGCAGTGTCTCCCGGATCCTCTCCTGCGTGTGGCGGAAGGCCTCCGACTTCCGGTCGGATTGACTGACGAACGGCGCAGGATCGTCCAGGTGGAACGACCTGCGCCATTCCGCGTGGTGCTCGAGCGCCTCGTCCAGCAGCGAGCGGAAGAAGGCGAGGTTGTCCGCCTTCGGCCCGAGAAAACACGCCTCGAACTGCGTTTCGGCTTTGGCAGGCGCCTTAGGCCTCTTGACGCTCGCTGTAGCTTCGGATTTCTGGAACCTGGAAGTCTTTGGATTGTCACTGTTTGCTCTGGCCACGTCGATCTCCCCACTCTCGGGTGCCTGTGCACCCACGGATTTGTCTTCGATTCCGCCACTCTGTCGGCGCTGCCTCACGCCACCCTGGTTAGTGAAGAGTCCAAGAAGATCCGCGAACAACGACAGAAGACGACCAACCCAAACACGAAACCGTCACATGATGGTGCGAAGGCTTTCAGGACGGCCGCCAACGACCTGGCTCCGTCTTCATTGGCGGCACGCCACAATGCTCATTCTGAGCGCAGCTTACCCCGGTTTCCGTTTGGGGCCAACCCCACGCTTCGTCACGCTTTGTCAGCCCAGCGGCCGGCAGTGAGCGCCGTCCGGCCACCGTCCCGTGAGGGACCACGGCTCGAGCGCCCGTTGTATACCGATCGTCCGCGGTCGGGGCGGACTGCCTCGACCCATTGGACGGGCCGGGGTCCGGGGCTCACAAGGCCTGCCATACGCGGTATCATTGCCGAGCGACGGAGGAGACAGATGATTCTCAGGTGCCCACTGTGTCTCAAACAGGTCACAGACAGCGGCGAGAAACTCGTTCGTTTCTGTTCGCGCCACCCCGGGCAGAGTGTTGAGGTCGAGCTTTCGGGGCCCGACTATGGCGCGCTGGCGTGCCCAGAGTGCCAGGATGGAGATGCTGACTCTTTCTTGCATGGTGTGTTCTGCCGCCATGTTGGGTGCGTCGCAAAGAACCCCTATTGGAAGAGCACGGAAAGACGGGTCGTCGTGCCTCAGACGGTCAGATTCAGCCTGCTGGGGGGAGCGGGGAACGTCGAGAACGTTGATGTCAGGCACTGGGAGCTGAGCGTCCTAAGGAGCATTGCGGAATCGCAAGACGACAACCCGATCCTCGCCAGCAGCGGCGAGATGTGGTTCCCGGTCGCTTTGCTGTGGGCGTCGCGCCGCGAGGCGCCCCAGGGGAAGAAAGCCGCGTTGGTCGAGCTGAGCGGACCCAAGAGCGTCGGCAAGACGGTGCTCGCGTTGATGGCGTTGGACTACGAAGGTTATGTCGGCTCACCGAACCAGCGCGACCCCCTCACCCGGGGAGTGCTCACCCGCCTCGCGAACCTCGATCATTTCGTCTTCGAGCCCTCCCGTGAAGGAGAGACCTCGCCTGACAGGTGGAACGAACTCCTCTACCTCCGATCGCTCATGGAGGTGAACGAACAGATCCCCAACTGGCCCGCTCACACTGCCGTGTCCATCCCCGGCAACATCAAGGCCGTCTACTTCGGGCCACCGAGGAAGCAACAGGGGGCCAATGGGTTCTCCACTGGGACTTCTGAAACCTTTGTCGAGCAGTTCCTCAGAGCACTGGCGCAAATTGCCCGTGCCATCGCTGAGATCCTCACCGGGGGGGGCCACCACGACTGGCGGCCCCGAGGGAGCGTCGTGTGCTTCTACGACACCGCCGGCGAGCAGTCGGAGGACCCCGGCCACCCTGGACTGATGCGCCTGGATGACAAGGTGGATGTGGTCGCCGTTCTCGTCGATGCCCAGGACTTTACCTTCGTCGGGGGCCCAAGGAACCACCCGAGCACCGTCGCTCGCGCCGTTCAGCGCCTCCGCGGGGTCCGATCACGGGAGGGCCTTCGCACATGCGTGGTCATCACCAAGACGGACACGATGTTTGCGGCGCTCGGGGAAAAGGGCACCAGCACGCTGACCAAACTCACAGTGGACCCTTCAGCGCACGAAGGGGGCGCGCGGGGATGGCTGAAATACCACCTGCGACGGACGCAGAACGATGAGGAGCAGGCTCTTCTCCAGCTTCTCAACCAAGAAGAAGTCGATGACGTCTTCCTAGTCTGGACCGTGGGCATCGAGCCGATTGCGAAGGTCCCTCACTCGTTCGGCATCGCCCGGTTCGTGGCCTGGTGCCTCGAGCTCGACGTCGATGCGGACGCCTGAGGTGAAGTCTGCACCTCGCCTTCTGGCTTACGGCGGGACCCAGGATGGGTTTCGCCACCAGTTGGGCGAATGGCCTGACGTGAAGGTTGGGGCGCTGGGCGATCTCCACGGGCTCGACGGCGACAGACAGGAGTTCGGCTGCGGGATCCTCGGTGGCGTCCCAACCCTGGTCATCCGCGAGCGACAGAACCCACAGATGCGGGGAGGCTACGCGTACTCTCTCTTGCTGGATCCCGGAATGGAGACGTGGCAGCGCGTTGGCTGGAACCCGGCGCGCCTGGCCTCTGCCCTTTTTGGACGCTCGAGTGGAATCGGTCGCGGCCTCCTCGACAAGCCTGAATCGGTATCCCCGGCGAGCCTGGCCGAGTTACTGGCCGACGCGGCCCGGATTGCGGTCTCTCACACCGCAGAACCGGTAGAACTGGCGTCGGCTTTTCAAGCGCTCTGGGCCGGGGCATCCTTGGCCTCGGGGAGGCTGCTCGTGGACCCCAGGAAGATCGGGCTATCTTCGTGCCCATCGATCGAGGATGTGGCGTCGGTCCTCGAGGGGCTGCCGCCATGCCTCCGGATCGGGCGGGGGTGGCTCGTTGGAGGCGGCGAAGCACATGCCGAGGCGTTCGGCGCTGGGTTTGCGCTGGCCGACGACCTCGAGACCTCGGAGGACACCGAAGTTCTCCTTGCCCACGGCGAGAGCGTTCTTCACGCGTTACGAATTGTTGCGACCGAGGCGGCTGCCGCTGCCTGGATCGAAGATCAGCTTCATCAGCCCTTCTTGAACTGGCAGGTGCCACCCGGTAGCTTCTTCGACGACCTCATCCTTCTGGGGCAATTGCTCGGAATGCCTTTCCCCGATGAGGCGATGATGTCAAGGGTTGAGGAGAAGCTCACGAGCACAGACCGACTCGGGCAGGCGATCGTCCAGGCCGCGGAGACCAAGCTTCTCTCAAGCAGGACCACGCTGGGCAGGCGAGCCACCCATTTCGTCCTTGCACGGTGTCTCGAAGGAGGAACCGCCCTCTCCCCGAAACAGGCCGCCATCCTGGATTCCGGCGAACTCGTGGCCGAGTTCACTCACCGGGAGTTGTTTCCGAACGGAATTCGAAAGTGTATCGATTTGCCCCCTGAAGTTCGAACCGCGGTGTGGCAGCACCTGGCTGAGACCGTGCCGCCGGGACGCTTGCCGGAGGTCGTTCGGGAAGCCGTGTCCGACCTCTCGGACGGAGGTGCGCGCAGAGACCTGGTGTCGATCCTCCAGGCTGCCATCGAACGGGCGCGAGGGCAGACCCTCGAGTTCGCCCAGTGGGGCCGGCTTCGTGAGAACACGACGGTTGGCCGCCAGGTGGCCCGCTTCCTCGTCGAGGAAGCGCGACAAGGGGCGAAGGAACGACGCAGACCCGAATGGGCGCTCGAGTACTTCAAGTATGCCGAAGATCCGGGCGGTATGCAGGCCGGATTTTTGCCAGACCCCGCCGCGACGGACCTGGTCTCTACCATCCTCAAC
Source organism: Chloroflexota bacterium (assembly GCA_021823905.1). GTDB lineage: Bacteria > Chloroflexota > Dehalococcoidia > Tepidiformales > Tepidiformaceae > JAKALX01. Next base: position 25,014 of record JAKALX010000002.1, read on the forward strand.
CTCCTGGCGGGCCCCTTCAATGAGAACGCTCACAAGTGGCTCGAGGAACTTGCCCGTTCGCCGTTGCGGGACAGGCTGCCTCTGGCGCTCAAACGGCAACTAGCTACCGCACTCGGTGGGCCGTGGTCTCCATTCGCTCTCCTCGTGGCCCTTTTCGAAGGCCAGACCCCACCCACACGGCAGTTGCCGGAGTTGTCGGAGGACGAGAGAAAACATCTCATCAGTGAACTCCACGCCCTGGTCTTCGAAGCCAAGCCGGGTGGCCACGCGCCGAGCCTGACCGAGCTTTACGACTGGCTCCCTGACGTGCCCGAGCCGCTGCGGCGAAAACTGGCGGCACTCGAGCCGAAACCGGAGCACGGCAAGGCGGAGAGTTGGATCCTGGGCTTGGTCAAATCAGGAGATGCCGAGCGGGCGGTCAGGGAAACAATCCGCGCTCTCGAAGCCATCCCACCCGGTGTGAGACTCGACCAGTTCTCCGAGTCATTCCAGCAGCAGGTCGTTCGCGAGTTGCTCTCATGCGGGGGGGAACGAGCCGACGTCCGGTACACGCACATCCTGGCTTCACTCCTCGTGGGATCCCGAATGTCGGTCGCCAGCGCCGTGGTTGCAGCAGGGCCAGCGCCGACCCTCGCGAGGCGCCTCGCAGCGGATGGCGGCCTCCTGGAACGGATTCTTGGGTTACTCACACGAGACGATCAGCAGACCGTGGTCGAGTCTGTTGCCAGATCTTCGCCGGAGACATTCCGAACCCTCGCGCGCAATGCGCTCTACGCTGTGCAACAGGGAAGGGCCGAGCCAGATTTGAACTTCACGGAGCGCAGTGTTCTTCATCTGCTCGGTTCTGGTCGCATCGGACTAACGCTCGAGGAACTGGCGACGCGCGTGTTTGGAGAATTCAACGCGGAGGCCGTCATACGAAACGTCCGGGTACTCTTCCACATTGGCGAGGGTGAGTTATGACGATACTCCTGGGTTTCTTGCTGCCCATCATATTCTTTCTGACTCTGTGGCTGGTTTTTCGGGCGAAAAACGACCCGCACTGGCCGCTCGTCGCCGGGCTCGGAGTAGCCGCCGTTTCCTCGACTGCTCTGCTGCTGACCGTCTTCACGTCGGTGCTGTGGACGGCTGGGCCGAACATCGCGTGGATTGGCGCCAGCGCTATCGACCAGGACCACGGATTGGTGCTCGGTGGGAACCCAGCGACAGCGGTCACGGGGTGGCCCAACAGGGCGTTCTCCCCGCGGGTCGAGATCTCTCCCCTTCCCGCCGGCATGGCGAGCATTGAGGTGAGCGGTGCAGGGGGTTTCGTCAGGGTCGGCAGCGAGTGGATAAGCGGGACGCTCCTGGTTTCTGGCCTCCCAACCGAAGCTGGCGCCTACTCAGTCAGACAAGAGCGGGGATGGTTCTGGCATCACATTGATCTGCTCCCCAGTGATGGCGGGAAGCCCCTTCGGTTTAGAGTATCGAAGGCGGGCCGCGACCGCGTGGTTGCCCTGTCGACACTCGTCCACGCGACAGTCCTGAGGATGCGCGGCACGAGCGAGGAGGAGGCTCAGGGGGCCGAGACGCTCGACCGCTGGGCCAGCGCAAAGCTCCTTCTCTTCACTCGTGAGGGCACCGTTCGTTTGGTCACGGAAGACAGTACGTGCCGTTCATCCATGCCGGTGCCAACAACGTTCCAGATTCGTTGGCGCAACCGCGACCTGCGATGTTCAATCGAACGCACCGCGTCCGGCGCACTCCATGTGCGGTTCCTGCCGCCGTGGCGGCTCGTGTCTCCGATGCCGCCGAGCGACAAGGGGACGCCCGGGGTCGCCACCCTTGCGCTGGCACGGGAAGCGCGTCCCGGCGACAAGGCTTTTCTGTTGCCCCTGGGCGGCGCCGTTGAAGATCCCCATCTGGAAGCGGTCCTCGAGGTCGATCGGTCGGGAATACCCAGATTCAGAGCGAACCCTGCGTTGCGACCGGTTCGCGAGCCACAACGTCCAGCGGCTGAGAGTTTCACTTCACGAGACGTCGCCACCGCTGCCGGCCACGCCGGTCTTGGATCCGCCGTTGACATGCCACTGAAGAAGGTTAGCCTTCGCATTGCCATTGTTGACGACCACCCACAAGCTGGGCGACTGATCACCTGCCTGGTGCTGGCCCTTGCGCTGCTGGCTTTCGGCTTTCCGCTCGTGTTGTTGGACCTCAGGCCTCGGGATTCGTGGGCGGTGGCAGGGATTGTCTCGGTTACCTGGTGCTTTCTGCTCCTCCGTCTCCTCCTTGCACTCCGGTACGCCCTGGAGCCCGGTCGCATCGACCGCCTCGCCGTGTCCGGACTCACGATGGCGCTGATCGGTATCACGATGCTGCCGGGCCTGGTTCTCTTCGTTGCTCTCCTTCATCGCTCTCAGTATTGGACCTTCAAAGACTATCGAGCGCGGCGGCGCTCAGCACTCATGTGCTTCGGCTATCTCATTGCGCTCTTCCTCGGAGGGCTGACAGCTCGCATACTCGCCGCGTCCATGTGGCCAAACGTGCCACCCGAATATCACTTCACTCTCGGTGTGATGGGTTCGGTCGTCCTGGCAGCCAGCTTCTCCTTCCTCGCTGTCGTGTTGGTTGTCAAGTTTACACGCGCGGCGACCGCCGGGATCGTACCCTCGCCACTAGGTGCATGGTCAAGGCCTTTGGCCGAGTTTCTCCAGGTCTTCAAGCGCCTAGCCACGAGTCGCGCTCCGCGTTTTTGGTGGACCGTCGGCACGACCCATGAGCAGCAGGTCCAGTCGCTCGTAGGGAAGCTACCCCCTGAGGGCCGACGGGCCAACTTCTTTTGGGTTTTTGGGCCGCTCCTTGCACTCGAGTTACTCGCACTGGTCGCGGTCTTGATCTCCTCGTATATCTTCGCAACGACTGCAATCGAGGAGGTTGTTGCACCGTTCTTCCTATGCTGGGCTCCGGCTGTGATCTGGCTTGGCTCGAGGCTTTGTTTCCTGCCGGGGGAGACAATTAGGACCTTCCACTACGGCCGACTAGCGGCGGTCTCCTTCCTTGTCGTTGTGCCGCTTTTCGGGTTGCCTCTCGCCATGCGCGATCCGGGCGGCTTAATCGCGTCTGCAGCGATCTTCATTCCACTAACGCTGCTCCTTGCTCTCGCCAGGCCGCTGCGCCCCGCGGCGTTTGCCCTTGCGAGCCTGATCGTCGGGGTCGCGCTCGCCGTTGTGGTCCTGGCACACCCAAGACCTCTCCTCAAATTCTTGCCTGGCGAAATGGGACCCCGGACGCTTGCTCTCGAGCAGTGGCCCCAACTGGAGCGGTCCTTGTTGTTCCACGCCTCGCTGCGCGAAGTCGACCCCTCCGGCACACCAGTTTGGACCCTAAAGTACGCAATCCAGCATGCCTGGGAGAGCAAGGCGATCGCTCATGAGGGCGGGATCTTCGGCCTTGGATACGGCGAGGCACCTGCTCAACGGTCGCAGGTGCGTCAGGACACCCTTCAATCCGACAGCGTATTCACCTTTTTCGTGGTTAGCGAATACGGCCTTGTGGGCGGTGCGGCGCTCCTTCTCCTTTCCCTTCTACCACTCGTCATCGTGGTTATTGGGGCTTGGGAACGCTTCGACATCGGCCACGGTGTGGCAGTGCTCGTTACAGGCGCTTTCTTCCTCGAGGGCGCCTACCATGCGGCGATGAACCTCGGTGCGCTTCCGATCACCGGGAGAAACTACCCCCTGTTGTCGGTCAATTCTCCGTCGGATCTCGTCCGGTGGGGCCTCCTGTTTGCTCTGGCAGTCCAAGCGCTTCTCTGGCGCTCCACCGGGGAGGAGGATGGCTACGATGTCGCGGCTGCTTCAATCATCTCCCCCCAGGATCCGCGCGTTGCCTGCACTGATCCTCGCCCGGAGAGGGTCGGCGCCTTTGCCCGAGCTTCTCTCGTGCTGCTTGTTCCCGCGCTTACTTGTGCGGTCATCATTATTGCGGTAGGGCTTCGCAACGCGAACGACACACTAATGGACAATCCTTTCTCCTGGCAAGGGATACTGGACACGGTCAAGGAACTTGTGGCTGGGGGCCAGCTCGCAGTCGTGGACCAGCAGACCGGCCGCATTAAACTGGATGAACGGCTAAGCACCGGGGGCAAGAGCCTACTCGAAGAGGAGGTAAATCGGTTCAACGCCCTGCCGGCTAAGGAGCGGCTTGGCGGCACAAGTGTTGCGAATCAGCTCTTCGCTGGCCGAGCCTCATCGGTACGTTCGCTCGCACAATACGACCACCTCCTCGCCGACCTCCATGAGGCGAGTGCATCCGAGGTGGGAAGACGTGAACCGCCCCTCTTTGTCATCGAGCGCGAGAACGATACGGAAACAGGCGAGTCGCGTTTGAGGCTTGAGCCGAATGCGGCGTTCAATAGCACGTTGAGTTTCAAGTCGGGTCGGAACCCTGAGCAAATGCCATTGATCGCCTTTGCCACCAATGACCGCGGCGCGGCGGATCCACCCATTCGCGGGGCGCTGGTGGGGCCCGCCTGGGTGATGGGCCGGTGGGTCGAGGTTCAAGACCCCGAGGGCCTCGTACCCTGGGCCGAACACCTGGAGACGGCCGCCTTTGCCGAGTGGGCGCGCTTAGGCCCAAGGCAAGCCGAGTCTCGTTACGGCCACCTCTCCCTTATTAGGCCGTTGCATGTCGCGGCGCAAGACTTTGTGCGGCGGAAGGGGCGACAGTTGCACGGTCAATTGCTCGCCACAGGGGCGACAGAGAGCGCATTGCCACCGCGTGTTGGCCTGACTGTTCTTGAGATCCCCAGTGGCCAAGTGCTCGCACTCGGCGGCTGGCCTCGCATGGGCCCAACATCAGCCTGGGTCACGGCACGGGATGGGGAGAACGTGCCCTCGCGCGCGTGGGTCGAGAACATGGCACCGGGTAAGCTCGCCAGACGGTACGAGGGCGACCGGAATTTCGATTTGCTTCTCATGGGCTCGGCGACGAAGCCGATCTTCGCGGCGGCCGTGCTTGCGACTCACCCTGGAATCGATGCGCGTTTCTGTGTCCGGGGGCCCAGGAACGATGATGAGCACTCGGTCTTTGGCATCCCGGTCACTCCCGGTTGGCACGTCGGCTTATCTCAAAGCCTGGCTGGCGGGGAGTGGTGTGATTTTGATTCCTTCCTCGCACGATCCGACAACCGATACGCCGTCGAACTTGGATTTCTTGGCCTTGCGGCCGGGGAACAGGACCGGCCCGGGTGGATCGCGACCGAACCGGGGATGCGAGTCGGCTCGACTCCCGAGTCCATGGACAAAGGAGTGTCCTGCTGGCACGCCTATCCGAGTTTTCCACAGAGCTTAGGCTTTGGCTTGCATCAGCCTGGAAGGTTGCGGGCCTTGCAGGATACGCCTCTCGCAGCGAATCTTCACGACATGTTCGGGGTCGAGGTCGCACAGAAGAAGGGAGTACGCTTTCTCGTCTCTTGCTGGACGGGCAACGAGCGGGATGACCGGTCCCCGGCGCCGGCAGATCCCGCACACGGCGAGTCGGGCGACGAACCTCGGGAACGAGCAGCGGATACCAACCCGGCCAGCGCCCCTGGCCTTGAGTTCTTCAACGTGATCTCACCGGTCGGGGCAAATCTCGAACTCGACACCGTCACGACTCCTCGAGCTTGGGTAAGCGTGCTCCTTGGCGGACGCTCCAACCGTTGGTCGGCCGTCGAGTTTGGCGCTGCATTTGCGACCTGCATCCTGGGCCGGCCAGTGTTGCCTAGTCTGATCGAGCGCACGACGCCCGTCCTGCCGGCAGCCGACCGCGTTCAGTTCGTTGAAACAGCCAGGCGTCTTCGGCGTGCCCTCACAGCCGTAGTCAGGGCCAACGGTGGCACGGCACATGGCTTTCTCAGGAACGCCGGTGGACTTGCCGTCATTGATAGACTCAAGGGCGTAAGCGTCTATGCGAAGACCGGCACACTAGCCGAGGAACGGGGCCACCACCCTTCGACCTCGCGGATCGTCCTTGCTCTCGTCCGGTGGCAGGACCGGGCACAAACGGTTGCATCTCGCGGCCTCGTCTTTTCTCTCGTGGCCGAGCGCGCCCAAATGGGCATGGCTACCACTTGGCTCGGCGAGTTCCTCACCGAGAACGAGCCACGCATCCGCGAGTTTCTGGGTGAGAAGTAGAAGCGGAAGCGAGGACGTTTGCCACGACTGGATCGCGCTCCGCCCGTCCATTCCGCATGGAGATGCCTACAAGGGCTCATCCTGAAGCCAGGGCTAGGCTCAACCGCTCATGCTCCATACGACATAGGCGTTTCGTCCGGCACTTGGCGCAGGGCGCGCCTTCCCAAATCTCCTGAACCATCGCCGAGACCCTGTCAATCAGTTGTGCGTCCTTGGTGAAGAGACCGAATTCGAAATTGCGCTGATTCTTGTCTCTTCGGCCAAGGCCCGCCCCCGTGAGGTTGGCGCTGCCAAGGTAAAGACGCCGACCGTCGATCAGAATCATCTTCATGTGATTTCTCGGGCAGATCCGCATCTGAAGCCGAGAAACAACGTGTGGCAGCGAGCGCGCCGAGTCGATGAACCCCTTGGAGGGCTTGCCCGCGAATAGGAGGTAGATGTCAACTCCCCGGTCCAGGAGCGTTTCCGCAAGTTGAAGGAATGGCCCGTAACCACCGGTGGCGAGCTCGACAGTGGTCTGTTTGACCAAAGCGGTCACAATGAGTAGAGAGCGCTGAGCGGCAGGAATCTCCTCGCGGGTCACCCTTTCGTAGATCTCCTCGCCGGTCAGAAAGTCGAACTCGACCTTCATCGCCCTTCACTCCGGCCAGCCAGGTTGGCTTGGACAGCCCGCACGTCCGAGGCCTCGCCGTCTTGCGGCGTCGTGACCCAGGCCGCCTGCACTCGGGCAAGGGAGGAGGGTGTCTGCACCAAGCAATCCCCGTTGGTCTTGAGCGACGTGGCATCCGAGCTGCCGATAATCAGGCGGCTGCCAACGTGGCTCTGGGTTCGGAAAGCGATGCCAGTGACCATATTGGCCTTGATGGCGGTCGAGATAACCTCTGCGGTGGGGTGCTGCGTAGCCAAGACGAAGAACATGTTGAGCGCCCGAGCCTCCGAGATCAGGCGGATGAGCTTCGGTGAAGCACACCCCGAGAACTCGTCGATGATCGTGATCAGGACAGGGAAGGTTGCGCCAGCATCCCCTGCCAGGGTCCTCTTCCTCATCTGGAGCTCCTCGAAGAGGTTCTCCACCAAGTTTGCAAAACCTCCAGTCGTTGTGGCGACCTCCTGCCAGAGATGCGGGAGTCCACGGTACGCCCCAAACTCGAAGACCTTGAAGTCCGCCAAGGCCAACCTTACGCGTGAGGGGGGATACCGGAACGCCACGCCGAAGACGATCGAGTGTAACAACACAGTCTTCCCGCCGCCCGTGCTGCCCCCGACCAGAACGTGGCGCGCCTGATGAACGTCAAGCTCACACGGGTGACCGTCTTGGAAACGGCCAATCAGGTAGGTTATTGGCTGGTCGGAACCAGCCGTTGTTTCCTGCAACAACGGGACAATCGGAACGAAGCGCCGCTCATCATCGAAGAGAGGAAGTTCGACCCGGATGGCATCCTTGATTTCGACCCGGGCTGGTGCGCGCCCGATCTCTACGCCAATGTCGGCCAGGCTGCGGGCAACGTTTCTCACAGTGGCGACTTGACCCTCTTCCTTCGCGAATTCGAAGCGAAGACTGTTCAAACCTATCTGAGGCTGAGCGCCGAACGGCACCAAGTCGACGCCAGCGATACGGCGTACCACGTCGATGATCCGTCTTTGGAGTGAGATGACCTCTCGTGAGATTCTGTCGATCCGCGCGTCGTCAGATCGCGGTTCCGGAAGAATTTCGAGGGGGAGAGGCTCGTCCACTGCCGGCGCCGGCAACGGGCGCAAAACCGTCTCAGGATCAGCCGCAGGGACATCCCCTGGAACCGAGTTAATCCACGGGGCCGCCCGAAGACCCGGGTTCCAAGCCGCCCGAGAGTTGGGGGTCCACGGCTGTGGCCGCTCGTCTGGCCGCCGAGGAGCATAGGTACACCCAAGTTCCGGTCGCTGAGAGAGGACTGCTCCTCGGTGGCGGACGATCTCCACACCCTTGCGGCCCAATGAAGTGAACCAGAAGAGCCAGCGGGATCGAGCGGCCTTGCGGAGTCCTACTGCCAGTCGGTGAGGGGAAATGCCAATCAGGAAGAGAACACTCCCCGCGGAGACGATGCTGCCCCCAACTCGACCGAAGAACGGACCTAGAAAGTTCTCGAGGTACCTGAGAAAGAAGTCGCCAAAGGACCCACCAAGCTGCGGCTGGTGAACGAACGCGCGTTGGACGCAAGTCAGCAGAATTGAAAGGACAGGCACTGCCAGCAGTACCCGAAGGGTAAGGCGTGCGCGGACAATGTAATGGAAACGCCCGAGATCCACGATGCCAACCACAATAAGCGCGAGCGGCAGGACATACGCTGCCTTGCCAAACAGCAAGAGAAGCGGCAAACCGACCAATCTCGCCAAGGAGGACCAAATACCGGAGCCACGCCAGCCGCCAGTTGGGGTTCTCGTGGCGTCCATCGACCCAAGAAGGAAGAGTAAAACCGCACCGGCAGCAAGGAAGACGAGCCCCATTCTGAGGCTCCACGACACCGAGCGCGGCTCCACCCCCCCGTGACGTCCCCCGCCGTGTTTCTTGGCCGGTTTCTTCCCCACCCGGTTGCTCCTCTTCTGCAGGACAGCATACATCGTGCCGGGCCGTTCCTGATCAAAGGCTGGCTCAGGTCGCCTCGCTGCCCGGCATGAAACGTCAAAACGTCGGACAGAGTAGGCGTGCCGTCCAACCTGCCGATTCCTCGACACCGCTTCCACCAAATCCACCAAACAAGTGCTTGCACTATGGAATCGGAATACGCTCAAGGAGATAACGCCAGTGTCGTTGGCCCTGAGGACACTCAGTTGGCGGCTCCCCAGGCTAAGAAACCAACCAGGTGCCACCTTGCCCCTCGCATGCACCACTGATATCATCCACTCAGTAAAGAATCTTCCTGCCATCTGTCGTTGTGGAGCACAACACAGGGGGGTTGCCATGACAAACCAGCAAGCCAAGGTTAAAGGCGTTGCCGATATCGTGTTCCTCATGGATGCAACGGGGAGCATGCAGAGGTGCATCGACGGCCTCAAGCGCAACGTCGAATCGTTCATCGACTTCCTGACGACCGGCGCCGGCAATACGGTAAGTCCCGTCAAGGATTGGCGGGCGCGGGTCGTGGGCTTCCGCGATGTTGAGACCGACGGCGCCAAATGGTTCGTCGACAACCCGTTTGTCCGGGATGCCATCGCCCTCAAGGCCCAACTCGCGGCGCTTACGGCGGAGGGCGGTGGTGATGAGCCCGAGTCGCTGCTCGACGCCATCTTCATGGTCTCGAAGGCCGGCCAGACCGATAAGGGCGCGCCCGAGGACCCTGCACGCTGGCGGTACCGATCGGCCGCGGCGCGGGTCGTCGTCGTGTTCACGGATGCCAGCTACAAACCGGTAATGGGCATTCCCGAGGCGCGCGGGGGCACGATCGACGACGTCAGGAACGCCGTGCAGGACAACCGGATCATCCTCAGCGTCTTCGCGCCCGACCGGCCGTGCTTCAACGACCTATCGGCTTTGGACAAGGCCGAGTACGTTCCGATACCGGCCGACTCGGGGCTCGAAGCGTTCACCGCGGACCAGGCAAACTTCCGTGAGACGTTGCGCCAACTTGCCGCCAGCGTCTCGGCCTCTTCCGAGACGGTGGCGTTGTGAGGGGGACAGATGACGACTCGCGGCGTTGCGGACATTGTGTTCTGCCTTGACGCGTCGGGTTCCATGAGCCCCTGTTTCGAGGGCGTGCGGAACCACGTTGGGGATTTCATCGAGGGGCTGAACTCGGGCGGTCAGGCGCACTTGGACGTGCGCTTCGATCTTGCGGCCCACCGGTGCGTCGCCGAGGGCGCGGCGCCGGTACTGGAGATGGAGTCCGTCCACAACCGGTCACTCCTGGCTGCGCTCTATGGCTCCCCCTCCCAGGCTACGCGATTCTTCAGTCATGATGTCGAGGAGGTTCGGCGACGCCTCACGGAGATAAAGACCGAAGGCGACGAGGCATCTCTCGTTGCGCTCGACTGCGTGCTCGACTTCCCATGGCGCCAGGCTGCGGCATGCCATCGCGTCGTGATTCTAATGACCGACGAGGCGTTTGAAACCGGCGCCTGGCAAGCGCCCCAGGTCGCGCGCCTCGGAGACCTGGTCCGCAAGATCCAGGATCTAAAGGTGATGTTGTATCTTGTAACGCCCGAGTCGGAGGTCTTTTCCCGCCTGTCCGAGGTCGACAAGTGTGAGCACATTGTGGTCGATGCGAGCGGGGACGGCCTCAAGAGCGTGGACTTTGCCGAGGTGCTCGGCTTTGTCGGGAAGTCCGTTTCAACGTCCACACTCCAAGCGCCGCAACCCGCTGCGGCCACGCGGGCGCTCTACGGTCAGGCCACGTGGAGGACGTCCTGATGAGGGGACCGTGTGGGCACCTGACACGAACTTCGGTGCGGCTGTGAGAGGGCGCGGATGGCCAGAATCCTGAAGCCGGGCGAGACCGTTGCCGGATATACGATCGTCCGACACCTTGGCAGCGGAGGGTTCGCCATCGCGTATGAGGCGAGAGACAGCCACGGCGAGAAAGTGTTCTTCAAGCAGTACAAGTCCCCGTCACCCGCCGTGCCCTGGTACCCTGGCTACGCTCGCTACCAGGAGGAGATCAAGCGCCGCATCGAAACTACCAATGCCTCGCGCTTCTGCTACAAGTTCATCGAGTTCTTCGAGGCCATTGCGGGCAGCACGTGTTACTTCCAGGTTTTTGAGTTCGTGGAGCACGGCAATGACCTCAGTGAGATTCTGACGCGGGCAGCCGCAGGCTCACGCCTGCCCTGGGACCAGCGAATGATCTTGGCGAGAGTCATGGTGGCCGGGATCGCGTCCCTCCACGATGCAAAGATTGTGCACTGCGACCTGAAGCCGGGTAACATCGAGCTTCTCGCGGACCACACTATTGCGGCGAAGTACCGCCTCAAGCTCGTGGACTTCGACTGGTCGATCCTAGCTGATCGCCGAGCGCCCTGGCATGGGTTCCAGGGGTACATGACCTCGCCTGGCTATAGCTCCCCGGAGCACCTCCGCGCACAGCTACCGGTCCCCGCTTCGGATGTCTTCACGTGCGGTTTGATGCTACACATGCTCCTCGCCGGCGCGCACCCGTACGACTTCGACAGTGACACGGAGTACGGGCGCGCGGTGCTCGGTTACGCAGCCCCATTGCCGGCGTTTGCGGACTTCCCGGGTTCCCCGGCGGAGGCCACCGAACTCGGTCAGGCCCTTAGGCGTTGCCTGGACCCCCTCCCGAAAGAACGGCCGACTGCAGTCGAACTGTTGGCCGTTTTGCGCGGCGGCCGGGCCGGTGGCGGGGGTTGGCTGCGGCTGGTTGGGCCGTCGGGCGAGACGGTTACCGTCCGGGTCCCGACTGATGTTGGGAAGACCGTCCTCGCCAAGTTCGGAACCGATGCCGCTTGCCTTGACGCAGTCCAGTTCTCCCTCGAGCGTTCCGGCGGCGATTGGTACGTCGTTCCGCGCGTCGGTACGACGAACGAGACACTCCTCAATGGGAAGAAGCTGACAACACGCTCGGTGGTGCGGCAGGGCGACACGCTCGCCGTCGGCCGCCAGACCAGGGGCGTGAGCAGGTTGCCGATGAAGGTGGAGCTGGGCTGACGGTACGATGAACTGGAAATGCCCCCAGTGTGGACTCGAGGTCGCGGAAGGTCGCCACCGATGCGATGGGTGCGGCGAGATAAGCTTCGGACGGGTCCGAATTCGCAGCCTCGAAACAGGCTCCGAGATCACTTTGGGCATCGACACCGAGATCACCCGGCATCTACTCGCCGGTTTTGCTGGCGGGGATGCTGCGTTTGCGTCTCCCATACAGTTTATCCTCATCAGGAGCATCGCCCATGAGCGGTGGGCGGTCAGCCACTCGACGAAGGCCACGAACCAAACGTACCTCGACGGGCACCCTCTTCCGACGGATCCTGTCCCGTTGAACGGCGGAGAGGTCATCTCGGTCGGTCCGGAGCGGCTCAGACTTCGAGTCGAGATCGTGGTTTAGCGTCCGATGCGAGACCCAGGAGACAGCTCCCCTCGCGATCACGGTCTGGGCCAGATTGACCGGCCCGCCGTGGTGCAGTTTTGTCAGGAGTTCCTCCTCCCGCTGCTGGCGGATGGACAACTCGCGCCGG
>JAKALX010000154.1 GCA_021823905.1 Chloroflexota bacterium
CGCCCGCTGCTCCCCGATCTGCGCGACGTGCGCGTCCACGTGCTCGACCCCTCGGAGAACGAGGTCCGCGACCGTCAGCCGTCCCAGCTCCGGGTGCATGCCGCCGCGCTGCCAGGCCGGAGCGTCGCATTGCCGCAGCATTTCGCCCATCGCGAACCGCGTCTGAGTGAAGAGCGAGAGCGCGGCTTCGGGGCTGCGCCAGAGGTAATGGAGCTTCCGCTTCCACTGTTGCTCGTTGAGGACCGGCAGCGTCGGCTCGTCGTCCGCGAGGATCAGCCCGAACCGGACCGCCCGCATCATCTCCGTGTCCGCGAGGTGCACCACGATGTCGCGAATCGACCAGCCCTCGTCGTTCGGCCGGTTCAACCGCGACGGATCGATCTCTCGCAGCGCCTCGTTCACCAGCGTCGGGCCCATCAGGTAGCGCTCGAACGCCTCAACGATCTCCGTGGGAAGCTTTGGCACGACCGCGATTCTGCGTGCTGGGAAGCGCCCCGGCAATGCCGACCGTCCTGGGCGGGGGCTCACGCCAGGAGGCGCCATCCCCTCCTGCCGTGCAAGAACAGAAGTCCCGCCGCCCGTTACCCCTTCGGGTACAGCACCATCTGCGTGCAGCGGAACAGCGCGATCGTCTTGCCCGTCGCGTCGTCGACCACTTCCGCGTCCCACACCTGCGTTGTCCGTCCTCCATGCGCCATCCGCGCGGTCGCGGAGATCGATCCGTTGCGCGCCGTTCCAAGGTGGTTGCTCTTCGTCTCGACGGTCGTAAACCCCGTTGCCCCCTCGGGCAGGCTCGCGACGCAGCCATAACCGCAGAGCGTATCCGCAAGCCCGATCACGGTAGCAGCGTGGAGGAACCCGTTCGGCGCCATGTGAGCTGGCCCGAGCGCCACTCGCCCGCGTGCAATCCCAGCCCTGATCTCGGTTACCTCCACGCCGAGCATGCCCGGCAGGTGGCCCGCCGATCGGCCGTTCCAGTATTCCGCGGTGTCCTCAGCGCGCACAGTGGCTTCGGTCATGGCCTCTCCCTCCACGTGAGTTGCATGGTGCAACTTACTCTAGCACGCACAACCGCCAGGCGTCTCCTGTTAGCCGACGATCCGCGGCGGCAGCGCGCCCTCGAGCTCGAGCAGCTCCTGCTTCATCGCCAGGCCGCCGCCGAAGCCGTGCAGCGAACCGTCGGTGGCCACGACCCGATGGCACGGCAGCCAGAGTGGGATTGGGTTCGCGCCGACCATCGCTCCGATCGCCCGCGGCGACTGCGAGCCGACCCGCCGCGCGAGCCAGCCGTAGCTGCGCGTCTCACCGCGCGGAATCTCGCGGAGCGCCAGCCACGTTTCGCGTTGCACTTCCGTGCAGGCGGGCAGATCGACGGGGTAATCGTCCAGGCTGACGCTCGCCCCCGCCGCGTACTTATCGAGCAGCCCCCGAATCTCGCCAGCCCGAGGATCCTCACGGTCAACGGCGCCGAACGCCTGCAGCTCGCCAACACAGGCTGCCCGCGTCCGATGGAACAGCGTCGCGTGCCTGATCCCGCGCTCGCTCAACGCCACGCCAGCCCACCCGAGCCGCGTCTCCGTGACAACCGTAACCAGCGTCTCAGCAGCCAACTCTGTCATCGCTTCAGCCTACCGTTTCGAACGACATCCGCTGTCACCTGGCACCTGGGACTCGGGACTCGGGACTTGGGCTCCGGACTCGCCCCCTCACTTCGCAGCTCCTTCCACCAGCTTCTTCCACGCCGCGATGTTCGCGGGGTAGCTGTCGCCCAGGAATCGCCCGTTGACCACGAACCCCGGCGTGCCCTTGATCCCGAGCTTCGAGGCCTGAGTCAGGTCCGCCTGGATCTTGTCGATCGCGGGCTGCGGACTCGCCAGGCAGTCTCCGAACTTCGCCGTGTCGAGCTTCAGGTCCGCGGCGTACTGCTTCAGGGCCACCTCTCCGAACCCGTCGTTCATCGCCTGCGCATACTGGTCCTGGGGTTTCGCGTCGGCCTTTGCCTGGGCGATGAAGAGTGCCCTGTGATACTCCCAGAAGCGCCCCTGGTCGGCCGCGCACTGGGCCGCGACCATGATTCCCACCGACGACTGGCGGAGCGGCAGGTAGTGGAACTCGAACCGCACCGTGCCTGGCTTCACAAGTTGCTCGACGATCGCCGGTTCCATCTCGGCGCTGAACTCCAGGCAGTGCGAGCAGGTGAAGTCCTCGAACGCCTGGATGACGACTCTTGCGTCCTTTTTCCCCAGCGCCGTTCCGTCGGCGAGGTCCTGGGGGTAGCTCACCTTCTCCAGCGCGGCTGCCACCGACTCATACCGGCCAGTTGTCCCCGCCTGGACCGAGGCCGCGGCGGTTACCGTCGACCCGACCGTGGTGGTGGCCGTCACGGGGGCGTTGCCGTCGCCTCCGCACCCGGCGGCAGCCACTCCGACAAGTGCCAGGCCGCCGCCAAACGCCAGCAACCGCCTACGCGTCCTCAGCAAGAAAGCCATTCACACGCCTCACGAATTCGTCGAACTGTCATGGTGCATCCGAGACCAGCGCGCTGTCGGCCCTGCCCAGTGGTCGTGGATGGAGCGGCAGCCGCGCTCATCGAAGCCCGGACATCGCTGCCCCATGGCTTCCAGCGTAGCGTGCCCTTTCGCCATATTCGAGCCGGGCCGTGTGGGCGAGATCGGCTGAGAACGGGAAAGGCTCCGCCACGTTGGGGCGTTCCCTCATATCCAGGCATGCATGCGACCGCCGATTATCCATGAACATGGCATTCTTCGGGACGGGTGGAGAGGGCCCCGCGCAGCATTGCCTGCTGGATCTTGCCGGTCTGCTGGGCCGGCGGGACAGCATCGCCGAACTCTTTACCGCTTTCGCAACACGCCTCGCGCAGGACGTCTCGCTCGACTACGCGTCGCTCGTGCTGTTCGAAGAGGATCGCCGCTTCGTCCGAGTCGCCGGCTCCTACCCTCGCGACAGGTCGTTCGCCGCCACCGGTACGAGCTGGCCCGAGCGCGACATGCCCATCAGCCGAGCGCGACCGGACCCTACCGGCCGCCAGTTCCTCACCGCCGGCGAGGAGCCCCTCTCCACTCGCGAGCTTTCCGCCGCCGGCTTCCAGCTTGTCTGGTGCGCTCCGCTGCTCGACGGGACCGAGGTCTTCGGTCTCCTCACCGTCGCCAGGCGCGCGGCCGATCGGTTCGCCGAGCCAGAGACCGATCTCTTCCGTCGTGCCGCCGGGCTGCTCGGTGCGACCGTCCGCCGCGAGCTTGAACTCGAGGGCGCCCGCAGGACCGCCGCCCGCACGGAGATTCTCAACGAGTTGGCGCTCCTCCTGAACGCCGGCGAGCCTGTTCGGACTCTCTTCGACCGTATCCTCGCCGTGCTCGAGGAAGCGATCGCCTTCGATTACGTGAGCCTGATGACTCCCGGGCCCCAGCCCGGCGAGCTCGTGATGGCTGGCTCGCGGCCCGCGCTCGGCCTCGCCGGCGGCTCTGTGGTCACTCCTTCAGCCATTGGCCTCAGCGCCTCTGTTGCGGCCGGCGCCGAAGTGATCCAGTACCGCGCCGACCGCACACCTGGCCATTGGGCCACGGAGCTCCGTGAGCGTGGGGTCACGCGGTTGGTCTCCGCGGTTCTCCAACACAAGAGCGAGCTGCTGGGCCTCTTCACGGTGGGGCGGTTCCGAAACGCCCGCTTCACACCCGCCGACGAAGCGTTCCTGGCGACCGTGGGTATCATTCTCAGCCAGGCGATCGCACGCCAGGCCCGGCGCAATGCGCTCGGCGCCGGCGTCGTCCGCGCCGAGCAGGAAGCCGCCCGCAACCGGCTGCTCAATGATCTCGCCGTCCTTCTCCACGCCGGCGAGCCGATCGAAGCGTTCTTCGATCGCCTGCGCAGCGTGCTCGCACCCGTGCTGCCGTTCGACTTCATGTCGCTGCTCGTCCGTGACTCCGAAGACGAACCGTTCTTGATCCAGGCTGGGGTAGAGCCGCGCGAGCTCGTCGTTGAGGGTCCACGGATCAGCTTCGAGCGGATGCAGTTCGACCCTGATCGCCCGGTCAGAACACTCGTCCGCGTGTTTGATCCGGACCGCCTCGACATCTACCGGGCGCCCGCCATGGCTGCCCTGGGTCTTCGAAGCGCCGCCGCTTGCATCCTTCGCGAAGGCGGCGTTGTGCTTGGCGTGTTGAGCGTTGCGCGGCGCGACCCGAGCGGATTCGAGGCGGAAGAGGTGGCCTTCCTCGAGATCCTCGTGACGATCCTCGCTCAGGCGATCGGGCAACGCCGGCGCCTCGCACAGGCCCGCGCGGAAACCGGCCGCCGCGAACTGCTGACCGAGCTGTCCATCCTGCTCAACAACGGCGAGCCCGTCGAAGCCCTTTTCGGGCGGCTCCCCCATCTGGTCCGCAGTGCTGTTGATTTCGACTACGCTGGCATCGCCCTTGCCATGCCGGCGGCTGAGCCCGCGCTCAAGACTCTCGATTGGTGGCGTGAAGAGCCGGCCCCCTCTGAAAGCCGCGGGCTCGGCCAAGGCCTCTTCTCCGTGGACGGCTTCGCCGCGTACCCGGCCGGTGTCTTCCAGTTCGAACCCCAAAGCGACGACCCATCGGGCGCTCCCTTTGCCGCGATGGGATTGCGCCGCTCAGCCATCACCGTTCTTCGCCACCAGGGCGAGGTGCTTGGCGCCTTCCACCTGTCGCGCTTCGAGGACCGCCGCTTCCGCACCGACGAAGTTGCGTTCCTCGACATCGTGGGAAAGCTGCTTGCCCAGGCGCTCGCCAGCCAGCGCAGAGTCGAACGCGCACAGGCCGAAGCCGAAGCCAGGCGCGTCGTCGGTGAGGCCGCGGCCATCGCCGCCCGCGAGCCCGACCGCCGCCGTCTCGTTAGCCACCTGACCGCCGCGCTCGCCTCCTGGATTCCCGACCCAGTCGTCGCGTTCGGCTTTGTCGACGGCGATCGCATTTCCTACGACGACGAAACGATGGGCCGGGTCGACGCCGTCATGGGCCAGTTCGCGCGCGAAGCGGTCGCCGCCGGTCAGCTCGTTGGCGACGAACCACCCACCATCGACCCGCCAGCGCCGAGGATAGTGCGGCTTGCGGAGATCGGCGCGCACGCCTGGTCCATCACTTCTGCCCGCTCGGCGGGACAGGTCGTCGGCCTCCTCATAGTCGCCTCACGCACACCGGGCTACCGCTTCAGTGAACGGAAGCTCGAAAGCTTTCGAGAGATCGCCGGCACGGCCGGGCCCGCAATCGCGAACGCCCTGGCAGGCGCTCGCGCGCGCCGCGATGCCGCCGAGCAGCGCGCCCTCGCCGACGTGGCCGCCGTCGCCGCCCGCGAACCAGACCCCACCGCGCTGGCCGCCGCCCTCGAACCGGCGCTCGAACCGCTCATTCCGCGCCCCACCGTCGAATTTTGTTTCCTCGACGGCGACGAGCTCCTCTATCACAGTCCGCGGCACGGCAGGGCGGGCATCAATCCCGGCCCGTACGCGAAGCAGGCGCTTTCGCAGGGCCAGATCGTGGTAGAAGGCGTTCCGGCCGACCTGCAGCCGACGGCCGCCGCCTGGTTCCGTGAAGACGCGGTTGCCAGGCACGTGCTCACCGCGGCCCGCTCGGCCGGGGCGACCGTTGGACTCCTGGTCACCGGCACCCGCGAATCCAGCCACCGATTCAGCGAGCGTGACCTCGAGCTCCTCGGCCGCATCGCCCAGGTGGTCGGGCCGGCGATGGCGAACGGCCTTGCCGCGCAGCGCAGCACGGCCGAAGCGGCTGAGCAGCGCATCGTCGCCGCCGTTGCCGCCGCCGCCGCCCGCGAGTCCGATCCCGGCGCGCTCGTCCACGCCATCCTCCAGCCGCTGCGCGAGCTCTTCCCCCGTCCGACGCTTGCCTACGGCTATGTTGACGGGGCTGACGTCGTTTACCCCGTACCAGGCGGCGGCGTCGATCGTCTGCCGATCAGCCGCCACCACCGGCTGGCCGACGTCGTCGGCCAGGTCGTCGCCCCCGAGCTGGCCGATGACGTCCCCACGGGAGACCGCTTTCGCGAGCTTGGCGTGCATGCCGTCGCTGTCACCGTTGCCCGCTCTGGAGGAGTCACGGTCGGCTTTCTGCTCACCGGCTCCCGGCAGGCAGGCTACCGTTTTGGCGAACGGGAGTCGCGCATCTTCCGGCTCATCGCCCAGATCATCGGGCCCGCCATGGAGTCCGCCCGCGCCGCCCAGCGCGCCGTCGAAGAGGCCCGCGAGCAGCGCCTCCTCGCCGAGATAGCCGCCGCGGCCGCCCGCGAACCCACGGAAACCGGCCTCCTGCGCGGCATCATCCCGCCCTTCCGCGAGGCGATCCCGAAGGTCGTCCTCGGTTTCGGCGTTCCGGAAGGCGACACCCTTGTGCACGTTTCCCGCGACGGACCCCGCCGCGTCGCGCTCTTGCCCGCCGACCACGCCGCCATCGAGGAGGGCCAGTACGTTCTGGTCGGCCTCCCCGACTCCATGCCCGCTGACCACCCCGCGCGGGTCTGGAAGATCGCAAGCGCCGCGATTACCGCGACGTACTCAGCCGGCCAGGCCACCGGTCTTCTCTATGTGGGCACCAGCGACCCCGAGTTCAGCTTCGGCGAAAGGGATCTCCAGCTCATCCAGCGTGCCGCCCAGGTTGTTGGCCCGGCCATGGCGAGCGTGCGCCGTGCCGCGCAGGTGGCCCAGCAGAGCGCCCTCTACCAGCTCATGTTCGAGTCGCTCTCGGAGGCTGTCGTCCTCCTCGACCACAACCTCCAAACCGTGTTCGCAAACGAGCCCGGCAAGCGCCTGATGGACCTTGTCGATCCTGAGCGCCGTCTCCGGACGGTCGACGAGCATGCCCGGCGCATGCCCAGGGACGCCCGCGAGGCGTTCCGCCGCGCCGTAACCGAGCGAGTCCCCTGCAAGGGCCGCGTCGAGATCCATGCCTCCACCGGCAGCGCCTGGTACGACTACGAGCTGGTTCCGCTCGACGATCCCGGCCTTTCGCTCCTTGCCGTCGCCAGCGACGTTACCGAAGCCGTCCTTCGTCACGACGAGGAGGAGGCTCGCCGCGAGCAGATGGAGCAGGCGTCCCGCCTCGCCGCCCTCGGCGAGCTCATCGGCGGTGTCGCCCACGAACTCAACAATCCACTCACCGCTATCCTTGGCTTCGCCGAGGTGCTCGCCAAATCCGAAGCGCGAGAGGGGATCTCCGAGGAGCTCGCGATCATCCGAAAAGAGGCGTTGCGCGCGCGCAACGTCGTGCGCGACCTTCTCGTCATCGCTCGCCCCGGGCAGTTGGAGCCCACCCGCGTCGACCTTCACGATGTTGCCGCTCATATCGGCCGTCTGCGCCAGAACAGTTGGGTTGCCGGCGGGATCACCGCGACCGTCGAAATCCAGGACCCATGCGAGGTCTGGGGCAACGAGACCCAGCTCACCCAGGTGCTCCTCAACCTCGTCACCAATGCCGAGCACGCGCTCGAGGACACGGCACGGCGTGAGCTCATCATCTGCGCCCGCCGCGCTGGCGGCTCCGTGGTCCTCGAAGTCTCCGACACCGGACGGGGCATGGACGAAGCAACGGCGGCTCGCGTCTTTGAGCCGTTCTTCACGACCAAGCAGGGACTGGGCACCGGCCTCGGCCTCAGCCTCTCCTACTCCATCGTTCGCTCTCACAACGGGACGATCGAAGTCGAATCGCGCCCTGGTCGCGGCGCGACCTTCCGGCTGGTCTTGCCCGCTCCAGACGGGCCGGCCGTCCTCTCCTTGCCGGTTCAGCCGCGTATGGCCCCGGCTGGCGTCCGCGTGCTCGCCATCGACGACGAACCCAGCCTGCGCAAGGTTATCCAGCGTCTCGTCTCCAGCATGGGCCACCAGTGCACCGTGGCCGACACCGTCGACAGCGCCCTCGCCTTGCTGCTGACCGAGCCGTTCGACGTCGTCATCTGCGATTACCGCCTTGCCTCCGAGACGGCCGACGTCATCGTGGAGCGGCTTGCCGACGTCGCGCCCGAGCTCGTCAGCAGGGTCGTGATCGCCACCGGCGCAACCACCGACGCCGGCGTCCTCGAACTGGTAGCGCGCTACGGGCTCCAACTCGTGGCCAAGCCTTACGGCTTCGACGAGATCGCAAACCTCATCAACTCCGCCGGCCGGGAAGCGGCTGCCTCGTAGTACAGGCAATCGACAATCGGCAACCAACAATCGACAATCCCCTCATGCCCGCTGATTGCCTCTTCTGCAAGATGGCCGCCGGCGAGATCGCCGTCCCTCGGATCGCCGAAAACGACCACGCTTTCGCCATCCGCGACATCAACCCCCGAGCGCCCGTC
>JAKALX010000155.1 GCA_021823905.1 Chloroflexota bacterium
TACAAGTTCCAGACTGCAGACTTCACGCCGTTCAAGATAACGTTCACGGCCTGCAACAAGACGGCCTGTCTCTCCAACTCCGCGACCCCGAGATACGTTCCTCAGTGACGAGCGACGTCGAGCCCAACCCGTACGACGAGGTCCCCTACCTCAGCCTCTCTTTCGGCGAAACGCACCCCGACCGGATCGCCGTCATCGCGAGACTCGCTGGCCTGCAGCCGCCGGAGGTCGAACGTTGCCGCGTGCTGGAGCTCGGCTGCGCGACCGGCGCCAATCTCGCCGCGATGGCGCTCGGCCTGCCCGACGCCGAGTTCGTCGGCGTCGATTACGCCGGGCGGCAGATCGCCGACGGTGAGGAGGCGCTCCGGGCGGTTGGGATCAAGAACGTCCGCCTCGAACACCGTGACATCCTTGATGTCGACGCGAACTTTGGGGAGTTCGACTACATCATCAGCCATGGGGTCTACTCCTGGGCGCCGGAGCCGGTGCGCGAGAAACTCCTGGATGTGTGCCGCCGCAATCTGGCGCCCAACGGCATCGCCTACGTGAGCTACAACACCTACCCCGGCTGGCACATGCTGGAAGGCCTGCGCGAGATGATGCTCTGGCACACGCGGGATGTGGCCGATCCGC
Source organism: Chloroflexota bacterium (assembly GCA_021823905.1). Lineage (GTDB taxonomy): Bacteria > Chloroflexota > Dehalococcoidia > Tepidiformales > Tepidiformaceae > JAKALX01. Next base: position 634 of record JAKALX010000155.1, read on the forward strand.
ACGAGCGCGCGGCTGAAGCACGGCGCTTCGCCCATTTCCTGACCGAGGCCCTGTCCCCCGACCGCCAGCGGCGCGGCAGCTTCCTTCATGCCTATGCGGCCCTCCTCGAGAGCAACCGGGAGAACCTCGACAAGCGCGACACGCTGCTTCTGCACGACGAGCTCGCGCCCATCAACCAGCCCGTCTACTTCCACGAGTTTGCCGAGGCAACACGGCGCCACGGCCTCCAGTACCTCGCCGAAACGCCGTTCTCGCTCGTGATGCCGTCGAACCTGCCCAGGCCGGTCGCCGACACGCTCCGCACCATGGCGAGAGATACGATCGACCTGGAGCAGTACATGGACTTCGTCAGGAATCGGACGTTCCGCCAGTCTCTGCTCTGTCACGAGGACCAGGCGATCCAGCACCAGCTGAAGGCGGGCCCCGAGACCATTGGGAGCTTCTCGGTCGCCACCCAGGCGGAGCCCGAGGACCCCGCGCTCGACCCGAACGCCGCCGGTGTCGCCCGGTTTCGCGCCGCGGAGGGAGCCACGCTCTCGACCGACCACCCGGTCAGCAAGGCGGCTCTCCACTACCTGGCGGCGATATCACCCGTGGCGGTCCCGTTCGCCGATCTCCTCGCGGAGGCGTGCCGGCGCGTCTACGGTGTCAACAGCCCGAAGAACGATGATCTCGCCGCCGACGCCCGAGTTCTCGCGTCCAACCTGGTGTCTGGTTACTGCTACAGTCGCCACCTGGTGGAATTCCACACCCGTTCGCCGCACTTTGCGGCCGGAGTGAGCGAGCGGCCCGTCGTCTCACCGCTGGCACGCTACCTTGCCGCGCACGATTACGAGCTGGTGCCGAGTCTCCGCCACGAGCGCGTCGAATTGGACCCTTTCAGCCGGCAGCTGCTGCCCTACCTTGACGGACAACGCGATCACGAGGCGCTCCTTGGCGTCGTCGCTGACTTCGCCGCCCAACAGCGCATCACGATCGAGGAGGATGGCCGGCGGGTCGACGACCCACGCCGGTTTCGCGCCATCCTCGCCGCCGAGCTCGAGGCCAATTTGCGCTGGCTTGCGCGGATGGCGCTGCTCGTGGCCTGACGCTTGCCGGAGCGGGCCGCGCGCCAAAAACGACGCCGGGCTCGCTCGGTGTCGTAGACTGCGAAACTGCCGGCCGTGATGCGGCCGGTGGGAGCCAGCCGATGGTCGACATTGTGGCCGGGCGAAGCATTTCTCCACCAAACGGGCCAGCCGCGGGAGTCGGGCTCCGCGAGCCCTCGATCGCCCTGGGGACCGCTATCGTCTCGTCGCTGCTAGTCGCCGAAGTCGAGCGCATGCGCGCCTCGGGGATCCCCGTCGGAGAGGACGAGTTCCGCGGCCTCTACATTTCGGAGTCCGAAGCCGACCGGCTTCTTGGTTCCAAACGCCGAGCCGCGCGGGACAACGGCCTGGCCGAGCAGGACAGCCGGCTCTCCGGCCTTCGCAACGAACTGGTGGAGCTTGCGGCCTCGGCCGGCGGCCCACTCGGCCGGGTAACGTCGCTGGCGGGCCTGTCTTCGTTCGAGGCCGGCTGCCTGCTGCTGTGCCTGGCGGCGGAAGAAGACCCGGACATACAGCGCCTCGTCGCCTACGCCCAGGACCACGTCTCGAAGCGGCGTCCCTGCGTCGAGCTGCTCATCCGCGTCCTCGCCGGTGACGACGCACCGGGCGCCGCACGCGCGTCGTTCGACGCCGACGCCCCGCTGCGGCGGTGGCGATTGGTGGCGCTGTACGACGAGCAAGGACAGCCGCACACACCGCTCGCCAACCACTCTGTCGCCCTGAACCCACGGATCGCCAGCTACCTCGCCGGCGAAGACGGGCTCGACGAGGCGCTCCGTCCCTACGCGCGGCTCACGGGCGTGCCCCGCAGCCCGTGTCAGCCGCCGCTGCCGGTTGGCCTTCGCGAGCGCGTCGAGGCGCTCGCCGCCCTGCCCGCCACGAGTCTCCAGCCACCAGTCGTGCATCTCGCCGGGCCGGACGCGGCGCGCATTCGCACGGTCGCCAGTGAGCTCGCCGGCGGCGCGGGCTTGGGGCTGCTCAGCGTGGTGCTGCCCGGCATCGAAGCCGAGGGAGGGCTGGACGCCGTCCTGTCGCTCTGCGAGCGGGAAGCCGCGATCCAGGGTGCGGCACTCCTCCTGACAGGGCTCGAACAGCTGAAACGTGAGGACGCCGAACGCCTCCGGGCACGCGTCGGAGCGGGACTTCTGGCGCGCCTCGTGCTCGTTGCGGCGAACGGCAACGATGCGTGGCCGGGGCTTTCGATTGCGGTGCCCGGTCTCGAGTTCGATGCTCGCCGCGCCCTCTGGGAAACGCTGCTCGGAGGCGCCCAGGGCGTCGACCCCACCGTCCTCGACGACCTTGCTGGCAAGTTCAGGCTCTCAACCCAGGGGATAGAAGACGCCGCGAGCGCCGCGTTCGGCAGCGCGCGCTGGCGCAACCCATCCGCTCCGGTCGTCGAGGCCGACGACCTGTACGGAGCCGCGCGGGCCCAATCGATGCCGATCCTCAACGCGCTGGCGCGAAAAGTGGCGCCGCACTACCGCTGGGACGACATCGTCCTCCCGCCCGACACGCTCGAACAGCTTCGCGAGATGTGCGGCATGGTGGAGCACCGCCACCTCGTCTATGAAACCTGGGGCTTCGACCGCAAGCTTGCCCTCGGCAAGGGAGTGATGGCCCTCTTCGCGGGCCCGTCAGGGACGGGAAAGACAATGGCCGCCGACGTCATCGCCGGAGCGCTGGGGCTCGATCTGTACAAGATCGACCTGTCCGGGGTGGTGAGCAAGTACATCGGCGAGACCGAGAAGAACCTTGGAAGCATCTTCTCGGAAGCAGAGAGCTCCAACGCCATCCTCTTCTTCGATGAAGCCGACGCCCTGTTCGGCAAGCGATCCGAGGTGAAGGACGCCCACGATCGTTATGCCAATATCGAGACGGCCTACCTCCTCCAGCGAATGGAGGAGTATTCGGGAGCGGTGATCCTGGCCACGAATCTGAAGATGAACCTCGACGAAGCGTTCAGCCGCCGGCTTCACTTCGTCATCGACTTCCCTCTTCCCGAAGAAGACGACCGGAGGCGGATCTGGATGTCGATGCTTCCTTCCGATCTTCCCCGCGGCGACGACATCGACTTCGTCTTCCTGGCGCGCCAGTTCAAGATGACGGGCGGAAACATCCGCAACATCGTCCTCGCCGGCGCCTTCAGCGCGGCGAGCGAAGGCGCGCCCATGGGTATGGCGCACCTGATCCGGGCCACGCGGCGCGAGTACCAGAAACTCGGCCGGATGGTGACCGAGGCAGAATTCGGCCCCTATGTGGGGCTGCTCCGTGGATCCTGAATCCGCCGTTCTTCGAGGGTGGAAAACACTCGCAAACGGTCTATTATGGCGGGCGGCGAGGTGACGCCATGCCAGACCTCGATGCCGAACTTCAACGCAGGGCGGCGGCGGTCCGTCGCCGGGACACGGGGTCCGAGCCTTCCGCGGATCGCAGCCCCGAGCCCCACCCACTGGTGCGGCTGCAGAGCCAGGTGGGGAACGCGCAGGTAGCCCGGCTCCTTGCTCAGCGGCAGGAGGCGCCCGAGGAGGAGGAGTTGCAGGCGAAGCACGACCCTGCGCTGCTCCAACGGCAAGGCGTGCCGGAAGAGGAAGAGGAACTCCAGGCCAAGCATGATCCGGCACTCCTCCAGCGCCAGCTTCCTGAGGAAGAAGAGGTCCAGGCGAAGCACGAACCCGGCTTCATCTCGCGCCTGGCTGAGCCTGTAATCGGGCTCGAAGGTGGTCCCCTCGGCGATGACCTTGCGGGCCGGATCGACGCTGCGCGGGGGACGGGTTCCGGCCTGAGCGGGGCCACGAGAAACCAGATGGAACCGGCCTTCGGCGCCGATTTCTCCAGCGTGCGGGTGCACCAGGATCCCGAGTCCGACGCCCTCGCGAGAAGCATGACGGCCAGGGCCTTCACGACCGGCGCCGACATCTTCCTCCGGCAGGACGTGAATCCAGGTGACACGTCCCTGCTTGCACACGAACTTGCCCACGTCGTCCAGCAGGACTCCCGTGTGGCTGGCGAGGAGGGCGGCAGCGGCATCAGTGTCCGCCCGGCTGGAGATCCCCTGGAACAGCAGGCCGATTCCGTGGCACAGGCGGTGGTTTCGGGCGCTGGAGCCCAGCGTCGGATCGAAGAGGGCCGCCCGTCTCCCGGTTAGCCCGGCCGGGGCGCCGGAAAGCGTCCTGGCCGGCGGATCCGTTGATGCGTATGGGAGGAATACGCGGTGTTCGATGACGTGGACGAGACCCTGCGCCAGGTGTTGCTCACCGACGTCCCCATCGACCGCAACGAGGTCGACATTACGTTCGATCGGCCCACGCGCGAATGGTCCAGCCGGCTTTCGAAGCCGACCGTGAACCTGTTTCTATTCGACGTGCGTGAGCGCGTCGACTTTCGCGACGACACCTGGCGGGTGAGCCGCAACGCGAACGGCCAGGCGTTGCACGAGCGGCCGCCGCGAAGGGTCGACCTCGCCTACATGATTACGGCATGGACGAAGGAGGCCGGCGACGAGCACCGCATACTCGCGGGCGTCCTGTCCTGCATCTATCGGCAGGGCCGGATCGACCCCCAGTTGCTGCAGGGCACGCTTGCCGGGATCGAGGTGCCGCTGCTCGTACGGTCGATGGCCCCGGATTACCTCGTGAAGCCGGTCGACTACTGGGGCGTGATGGACAACGACCTCCATGCCTCGCTCACGTGGGTGGCGACCGCTCCCCTCGACGCGTTCCGGCCCTTCACCGGCCCGATGGTGCGGACGCGCGAGCTGCTTGTTGGCCAACTCGACCAGCCCGGGCGAGATGTTTTCGTTGAAGTCGCCGGCGTCGCACACCGAAAAGGCGATGGCCTGGCGGGCATCGCGGGCGCTCGCGTAACCGTGGCCGGCGCCGGCCTCGAAGCGCTCACCGACCGCGAGGGCAAGTTCACGTTCCCCCGGCTCGGCCACGGCGACTACACCTGGAACGTGGAAACGCCCGATGGCAAGGCCGTCATACGCAAGGTCACGGTTCCGTCCGCTAGCTACGACGTTGAGATCGACTGAGGCCGGCGGAATTACCGGACTTGCCCGAAATTGTGGCCCGGGAGCCACCCAGAACTGCTAGTATTTCGCCGCGGCTCCCGGGGCCGCAGTCAGGACTCGCGAAGGAGGCCACTATGGCAACTTCCTATCTGACGCCGGGCGTCTACGTAGAAGAAGTCGACAGGGGTTCCAAACCCATCGAGGGAGTGGGCACGGCCGTCGCCGCGTTCCTCGGGGTAGCGGCGAAGGGCCCGGTCGGCAGAGCCACCATGGTTGCGAACTGGACCCAGTTCACAGAGACATTCGGAGCGTTCGTCCCCGGCGCGTATCTCGCCCACGCCGTCTACGGCTATTTCAACAACGGTGGCAGCCTCTGCTACGTCGTGCGGATTGGGGGCGACGAGGGCGGCGACGTGAAGCCAGCGCAGCCCGACGCGGCGCTCCCATCGCGGGCCAGCAGCGGGGCTGTCACCCTCCGAGCGCTCTCACGCGAGACCGGCGCCGCCGCGGGCACGTCGGTTGAGGTGAGCGAGTCGCAACCCGACACGTTCGACATCACCGTGCGTCGGGGAGAAACGGAAGAACGGTTCGAGGGCCTCACCATGGGGCGCGGCCCGAAGAACGTGTTCGAGGTCGTCAACAAGCAGTCCACGCTCGTGACAATCGAAGAGGTAAGGGCTCCGGGGCTTTCGGTGGCGGATCGCGCGCCGGCGCCCGGTACCTACCCGTTGGCACTCCCCGAAACTCGCGCCCTGGCGGCGGAAATCAGCCCGGACGCGTACCAGGGCAACGTCGCCGACCGCACTGGTCTGGGTGGGTTGGAAGCGATCGACCAGGTCACCATGCTCTGCGCGCCCGACGTTATGGCGGCGTTTCAGGCCGGCGCGCTCGACCGCGACGGCGTAAAGGCCGTCCAGCTCGCCATGATCGCCCATTGCGAAAAGATGGGTGACCGTGTCGCGATTCTCGATCCGCTGCCCGAACTGAATGCTCAGCAAGCGCTCGATTGGCGGATGAATGAAGCCGGCTACGATTCGAAGTACGCCGCGCTCTACTACCCATGGGTGCAGGTTGCCAATCCCACACCCGGCGCCCCGAGTACGACGATGCTGATGCCGCCGTCTGGCCACATGGCCGGCATCTGGGCACGGAGCGACGGCGAACGGGGCGTGCACAAAGCCCCTGCCAACGAAGTGATCCGTGGGGCAATCGGCCTGGAGATCAACCTCACCAGCGCCGAACAGGGCGTACTGAACCCTGCCGGCGTGAACTGCCTGCGCGTGTTCCCGGGCCGGGGTATCCGGGTCTGGGGCGCCCGAACGCTGTCGAGCGATCCGTCCTGGCGCTACCTGAACGTTCGCCGGCTCTTCAACTACGTCGAGAAGTCCATCGAGCAGGGGACGCAATGGGTCGTCTTCGAGCCAAACGACTATGCCCTCTGGCAGCGCGTGAAGCGTGACGTTAGCAGCTTCCTCAAGCGGGTGTGGATGGACGGGGCGCTCTTTGGCGCGACGCCCGAGCAGGCGTTCTTCGTCAAGTGCGACGAAGAGAACAACCCCATCGAAACCCGTGACGTGGGCCAGCTCATTGTGGACGTGGGGATCGCGCCCGTGAAACCCGCCGAATTCGTGATTTTCCGCATCAGCCAGTTCACTCCGGGCGCTGAGTAGCCCCCGGACGACGCCCATCTGAAGCGAAAGGGGACAATCCAATGCCTGCCACAAAAGACGCTGTCTCCGGCGATCCGCTCCTTGGTTTTCACTTCGCCGTCGAGGTTTCCGGAGTTGTCGGGGGCTACTTCACCGAATGCTCCGGGCTCGGCTCCGAGCACGAAGTCGTCGAGCACAAGATCGTCAAAGGCGGCCACACGGTCGTCCGCAAGATTCCAGGCCGGCTGAAGTGGGGCGACATCACTCTCAAGCGCGGTATCACCACGAACATGGACATGTGGGACTGGCGGAAGATGGTCGAAGACGGGAATGTTGCCCAGGCCCGCAAGAACGGCTCGATCGTCATGTTCGATCAGGAGTTCACGGAGGTTGCGCGCTGGAACTTCACCGCCGGCTGGCCTTCGAAAGTCAGCGGTCCGAGCCCGAAGGCCGATGGCAACGAAGTGGGCATCGAGGAGCTCACCATCGTCCACGAAGGAATCGAACGGAAGACCTAGCCGCCCGCCGGCCGTAGCCGGCGACGGACAACCAGGGCGAGGCGCGGCGACGGGTGGTTACGCCATCCCGGGTGCGTGTTGCCTCTCCGGGGTAGTGAGTGAATGAGTGCCCTTCAGACCGAATTCGAGTTCACCCTCCCGCGCGGCTATGTGGATGAGGGCGGCAGCCTCCATCGCAAGGGCACCATGCGGCTGGCTACGGCAATGGACGAGATTGCGCCCCTTCGCGATCCACGTGTGCGCCAGAACCAGGCCTACCTTGTGATCATCCTGCTCTCGCGTGTCATCACCCGCCTGGGCAGCATCGAACAGGTGACCCCACACGAGATCGAAAATCTCTTCACGGGCGACCTCGCGTTCCTTCAGCGGCTCTACCGCCAGGTCAACGAACGCGGAACCTCGGCCGTACCGGTCACCTGTCCAGAAT
>JAKALX010000156.1 GCA_021823905.1 Chloroflexota bacterium
ACTCTTCGTGGAGGGAGATGTCGGCCGCGATCGCGATCGCCTTGCCGCCGGCCTTGTTGATGCCCGCGACCGTGTGGTCGAGCGAGCCTTCGAGCGGGTGGTCGCCCTCGTGCAGCGTGCGCGCCACGCAGGCGACCCGTCCACCCTCGGCCGCGAAGACCTCCGCGATGGTTTTGCCGATGCCCCGGCTGGCGCCGGTGACGATGACGACCTTGCCGTCGAGCTTGCCCATGCTTGCCCCCAGGAGATGGATGATGGCCGCGATTCTACGCGCGTCGCAGCGGCCGGTGCTCGGGCCGCCTCGCTTTGACTGGCCTGTGTTAGGTATTACGTCGACTGACAGTTCGGCCGGGTGGACAATGGCGGGACAGGCACGACGACAGCGAGGGCCACACCCGGATGACACAACCCCCCGAGAGCAACTTCCTCCAGCTACAACCGCCCTTCCAGCTCATCCAGGGCGGCATGGGGGTAGGCGTTTCGACCTGGCGTTTGGCGCGGGCGGTCGCCGTCGCTGGCGAGAAGCTCCACAAGGCCGTCCTCGGAGTTGTTTCGGGTACCGGGCTTTCCGACATCATGATCCATCGCCTCCAGGAGGGCGATCCCGACACGATCCGCGTGCTCACGGACTACGACCCGGTGCTGGCCAGCGAGCTCATCGACGTCTATGGCTCGCATGTCTCATGGCCGAAGGGGCTGCGCCGGCGCATGCCGCCGAAGCCCGAGGTGCTCGTCAACGGAACCCAGGCAATGAAGGCCCACCTGACTCGTCTCACGGTCGCCGCGGCGTTCGTCGAGGTCAGCCTGGCGAAAGCGGGTCACGGCGGCCCGATCGGCATCAACATCCTGGAGAAGCTGCAACTGATGCACCTGCCGGTGCTGCTCGGGGCGATGCTCGCGGGCGTGGACTACGTGCTCGCCGGCGCCGGCATTCCCCACCAGATCCCCGCTCTGCTCCAGCATTACTCGGCGCTCCAGCCGGCTTCGTACAAACTGGACGTCGCGGGCACGAACGAGAAGCACCTGATGACCCTCGATCCGCGTTCCATCACGCAGCGGCTGGGGACGCTCAAGAAGCCGCGCTTCTTCGCGATCGTCTCGCACCACGCGCTGGCGATGCGGCTGGCGAGCACCGTGGAAGTCGACGGCTTCATCATCGAAGGGCCGACCGCCGGCGGCCATAACGCCCCGGCGCGCGGGAAAGACGTTGATGAGGCCGGCGAGCCCGTTTACGGCGAACGCGATCAGCCCGACCTGGACAAGATGCGGAGTCTTGGCAAACCGTTCTGGCTGGCCGGCTCCTATGCCTGCAAGCTCTCGGAGGCGATTGGGCTTGGAGCGGCCGGCATCCAGGTCGGCTCGGCATTCGCGCTCAGCAACGAGTCGGGCCTGACCGCGGCCGTCAAGCGCGCGCTGCGGGGCAAGATAGCGTCCCGCACGCTCCAGGTGACCACCAGCACGACGGCCTCGCCGACGGGGTTCCCCTTCCAGGTCGCGCAGCTCCCCGGAACGCTCGCGGAGCCGGCGGTGTACGGCGCGCGAAAGCGCATTTGCAATTTCGGCCAACTCGTCGAGGCGTATGCGAAACCCGACGGAAGCGGAACGGGCATTGGCTTCCGCTGCCCCGCCGAGCCTGTCGCGGCCTACCTTCGGAAAGGCGGGCGCGAGGAGCGAACGGCCGGGGCTGTCTGCCTTTGTAACGGCCTCGCCGCCACCGCCGACTACGGCCGGACGGTCGCCAGTGGCCCAGAGCCGACCATTGTCACCCTCGGCAAGAACGTCGAGTTCTACGACCAGATTTGCGCGGCCCCGGACGGGAGCTACCAGGCCGAGGACGTCGTGCGGTACGTGTACCGGGAAGAAATTCCCGTCCCGGTGACCGCGCGCAAGGTGGCCGTCACTGAGCGGGTCGTTTCGGCGGTGGCCGTGGGGGCGTAGAATCCGCGGGCTATGAGTGAGCTTCGCGTCGTCATATCCGGCGCCGGCAAGATGGGCCGGCAGGTGGCAGCGGCCGTCGCGGCCGAAGAGGGGATGACGCCCATCGCGTTCCTCGATGGTCTGGCGACGACGGGGAAGATCGAGCATCTCCCGGTCTACAGCGACATCGCAACCTGCTTCGAGGACCGCAAGCCGGATGTGGTCATCGATTTCTCGAACGCCGCCTGGACGCCGGCTCTGGCCACGGCGGCGATGGAGCGGAGCATCCGGCTGGTGATCGGAACGACGGGGCTGCCGGACGACTTCCTCCCGTGGCTCGAAAAGGAAGCGAAGGCCCGGAAGACCGGCGCCGTGGTTGCGGCGAACTTCGCGATTGGGGCGGTGCTGATGATGCACTTCGCCCGCCAGGCCGCGCGCTTCTTCGACAACGCGGAGATCATCGAGCTGCACCACGACCAGAAGGTGGACGCGCCGAGCGGCACGGCGAAGACGACGGCCGAGCTCATGCGCGCGGCCCGCGAGACGGCGTTCACGCACCCGCCGACCGAGAAGGAGACCATCCCCGGTGCGCGCGGGGCCGAGCTGGGCGGCATCGCCATCCATTCCGTCCGGTTGCCTGGGCTGGTTGCGCACCAGGAGGTCATCTTCGGCGGGCTGGGGCAAACGCTCACGATCCGGCACGACACAACGGGGCGCGAGTCGTTCATGCCCGGCGTCATCATGGCCGCGCGCGAGGTGATGAAGCTGGATCACCTGGCTGTCGGGCTGGACGCGCTTTTCGGGCTTCGGTAGACCGCGCCGGTCAGCGGCCCCGCCGCAATCGCGGGTCGAGGACATCGCGCAGGGCGTCACCGGCGAGGTTGTAGCCAAGCACGGTGAACATGATCGCCAGGCCCGGGAAGATCGAGAGGAACGGCTTCGCCGAGAGCAGCTGGCGGCCCTCGTTTAGCTCCTTCCCCCAGGACGGGGCGACCGGATCGCCCAGGCCGATGAACGCCAGGGTCGATTCGGCGAGGATGTAGGCGCCGATCGAGATCGTGAAGATGACGATTGTCGGCGCCACGATGTTGGGCAGGATGTGCCTGAACATGATGCGCCGATCGGACGCGCCAATCACCTGCGCGGCCACCACGTACTGCTCCTCGCGGGCGGTCAGCACGGCGCTCCGCACGATGCGGACTGTCTGGGCGATACCGACGATCCCCAGCGCCACGGTGATCGTCCAGACCGTCGGGTTCGGTACGACCTGGACGAAGAGCAGGAGGAGGATCAGCGCCGGGAAGGCGAGCATCGCGTCGGTCCCTCTCTGGATGAACAGATCGACGAGTCCGCCGAAATAGGCGCTGATGAGACCGAGAATCAGGCCGGCGGCAACCGCGATCACGGCGGCTCCCACGCCGACGACCACGGACGTCCTCGCGCCCCAAACGATCCGGGCGTAGAGATCCCGCCCGGCCTTGTCGGTCCCGAACCAGTGGGACATGCTTGGGTCCTGGGGGCCGATGATCCCGCCCTTTGTGTAGACCTCGGGCGGGTACTGGAGGCGGACGAGCGGATCCTCGAGCGCCTTGGCGGCGACGGCCGGGTCGTACGCGGGATTCGCGGTCTGGAAGACGGTGTCCTTGTCGTAGCGCTGGAGCAGCGGCGCCGCCACGGCGGTGAGGAGCATCAGCAGGATCAGCATGACCCCGGCGGCGCCCAGCGGCTTCCCCTTCATGAAGCGCCCGAACGCCACGACCCAGCGAACCAGCGCCGCCCTATCACGGGTGGATCGGAAGCCCGCGGGGCCGGCTGACTCGAGTGCGATCTGCTGTTGTGCCATGCCTGCCATGCCCCTACGAGTAGCGGATGCGCGGGTCGAGCCAGCCGTACAACACGTCGACCGCAAGATTGACGAAGACAATGAAGGTGGCGATCACGAGTACGAACGCCTGGACAACCGGCACGTCGCGCTGGGTAATCGCCGAGATGACGCGGCTCCCTAGCCCGGGGATGCCGAAGAGGTACTCGAACACCACGTTGCCGCTGATCAAGCCCGCCACGGTCAGGCCGATCACTGTCAGAACGGGGATCATGGCGTTCTTAAGCGCGTGGCGGACGATGATCGCGCGCTCGCGGAGGCCCTTCGCCCACGCCGTGCGAATGTAGTCCTGGCGAAGAACCTCGAGCATCTGTGAGCGCAGGAGACGCATGATGCCCGCGCCGGAGGCGAAGCCGCCGGCGAGCGCGGGCAGGATGTAAAGCTTCAGGCTGCCCACCGGGTCTTGCCAGAGCAGCGGCTGCCCGATCAGGTCGATATTCCAGAGTTTGTACCGGACCACGCTCAACAAGAGGATGGTCGCCACCCAGAAAGACGGCGCGGCCACTCCAGCGATGGCCAACACTCGCAGCCCATAGTCAATGGGCGTGTCCTGTTTGACGGCCGAGATAATCCCGATGGGAATGCTTGTCACCAGCGCGACGAACAGCGTCATCAGCCCGAGTTGAGCCGTGTAGGGGAGGCCTTCGCGAAACACCTGCAGGGCGGGCTGCTTCGTTCGAAACGAGTGGCCGAGGTCGCCGTGCAACGTGTTGCTGACGTAGTCGATGTAGCGCTGGACGACCGGCTTGTCGACGCCGAGCTCCTTGCGAATCGCCTGTACCTGCGCATCGCGCTCGGCCTTCGTGTTGCCTGTCGGGTTCTGCTGCGCAATGCGCTGGGCCACGAAGTCACCAGGCAGAACGCTCGTCGCAAAAAACACGAGCGTGAGAATGAGCCAGATCACCGGGATGTTGATCAGCGTTCGACGGAGAATGTATCTCCCCACGGCTTCCCCCTCGGGCAAAGGCATGGGCGCGGGCTGAGATCAGCCCGCGCCCGTCACCTCATGGAGTGCGGGATCGAATCCCTACAGCGTTGGGTCCGCCGGCCGGCCCTGGTAGGTCGGGTCGGCGGTGTCGATGTAGGCGTTGGTGATGAGATGGGCCGTCGAGAACGGCGCCTGCTCCTGCGGGTGGAAGTAGTTCCAGAACAGGTTGTCGACGATCTGGACGTGCGAGTACGGAATGCCGGCGCCATACGCCTTGAGGATCAGGCGCTCAGCGTCCTTCGTCATGCCCTTTCGCTTCTCCGCGTCGAGCTCGACCGCCAGCTTGGTGAGGATGGCGTCCAGCCCTTCCACCTTCGCCCCGTACTGGGCGTTCAAGGGCGACGTCGACAGGAAGTTGCCGACGAGGAAGCTCGTGGGCTCGGGGTCGGTAAGCTCCGTAATCCAGCCATACCAGATGTTCGCGTTCCCGTTGCCGTACTTCTGCTGGATGATCTTCGTCGTGATCGTGCTGTACGGCTCGACCTTCGGCTTGAACTGGTTGGTGCCCAGGTTCTGGTTGAGCATCGAGGCGATGACCGAGCTTGCCTGGTAGAGGCCCTCGAAGATATCAGGGATGTCGAGCGTCACGTCACCAAGAGCGGGGCCGCCACCGGCCTGCCACATCTGCTTTGCTTCCGTGATCTCCTTGGCGCGGTCTTCGAGATAGCCGGGGAAGGTGATCAGTTCCTTCTCGTCGATTCTGAACGCCTGCTGCGTCGGCGGGATGTTCCCGGAGATCGCGCCGCGGCCACCGTGGAACTGCTGGATGAGCTGCCGCCGGTCGTAGGCGCGGAAGATGGCACCGATGAGGTTCGGGTTGTTCCAGGGCGCCGCGCCGGCGAAGTAGGTCCCGGCGATTGGGTTCGCGGAGAACGACGGAAGGTCCTGGATCTTGCCCTTTAGCCGGCTGTTCAAGTCGTTGAGCTGCGGCACGGTCGACGGCGCGAATGTGTCTACCTGCTTCTGCTCGAAAGCGGCCTGGAGCGCGGCCTGATCAGTGAAGAGTGGCACTTCCTGGTGCCCGTTGAGGAACGTCTTGCCCGCGAACTTGTCGTTCTTCTTGAAGGTCAGGTGCCCGTCCGGGTTGAACTCCGTCATGACATACGGGCCGGTGCCGATGATGAAATCAGCCTTGAGCTGCGCGTAGATCTTCTCGAACTGCTTGACCGCCTCGGGCGCCTGGATGACCTCGTAGGATTGGGCAAGCAGGTTAAGGAACAGAGGCGCCGGCTTGTTGAACGTAACCTTGAGTGTGCTTGCGTCGGTCGCCGTGACCGTATCCACGACCTGATAATCGGGCTTGCGATAGAAGTTCGGGTCGGCAGTGCCGTCCTGCAGCTTGCCGGCCTTGTTCCGCTCGATGTGGAACTTCATGTCGTCAACGGTGGTCGCGCGGCCGTTCACGGGCGGTTTGTTCTGCCAGAAGTTGTTGGGGCGCAGGTGGAGCGTGAGCGTCTGCGGGTCCGGCTGCTCCCACTTGTCGGCAAAGGCGCCACCAAGCTTGCCGGTCTTGAATGAGTCCCACTGGATGATCCGTTGGCCCGTGAGGCCCATGATCGTCGCGAACGGCGTGAAGCGGCTACGCGAAACGTCGAACGTGTCGTACGTCGCGTTCGCGGAGCTAGTTCGGTAGACGCCGCCCGGCTTCCCGCCGGCCGCTGTTGCACTTGCGCTGGGGCTGGCCGCGGCCGTCGTGGCGCCACCCGCGCTCGTTTTCGATGCCGCCGTCGGCGTCGACGACGAGCTGTCTCCGCCGCAGCCCACGAGTCCGAGGGCGCCGGCGCCGAGGCCCGCGACAGCGACGCCGCCAACGAAGCGCCGGCGAGTGAAGCGGCCACTTGTGTGCCGCAACCAGTAGTTGTCCTCTCTCGACATGAAAGTTCCCCCTCCCCTGTTCCGGACGGACGCACGCGACCGAAGCCAGTGGCCCTACTCCGGTTCGCCGCATAATACCGGCGCAATAAGCAGTGTCAATACTATCGATTTACCATAACGATACGGAGGCCTTCCCGATCATCAGTTCGCCGGCACCTAACCATCGCCGCTCCGCTCCTCTCTGGCGCCGGGCTGAACGCTAGCCGGTTCGCTCGTACACTGAGCCCACATCAACCGGGGAGCGCCCTCATGGACTTCGAACTCAACGAAGAGCACCGCATGATCAAGGAGACCGCCCGCCGCATCGCGCGCGACGTGATCGCCCCACGAGCGAAGGAGGCCGATCAGACGGGCGAATACCCGCACGACTTCTTCGACGCGTTCAAGCAGGCCGGGCTCCTGGGCATGGCCGTCCCTGAATCGATGGGCGGCACCGGCAACGGCATCCTGCCGATCTGCCTGGCGATCGAGGAGGTCGCGAAATACGAATGCGGCGCCGGCCTGATACTCGTCCTCAGCGGCCTGCCCAACAAGCCGCTCGTGCTTGGCGGGAACGCCGCCCAGCAGCAGAAGTGGCTCCCCGACGTGGCGAACGGCGTGACCAAGTCCGCCTTCTGCCTGACCGAGCCCGACCATGGCTCCGACGCGGCCAACCTGGAAACGCGCGCCGTCCGCGACGGCGACGACTACATCCTCAACGGGAACAAGGTCTACATCTCCGGCGGCACGGTCGCCGATTGGCTGACCGTCTTCGCCCGCACCGGCGGCCCCGGCGCGAAGGGCATCAGCGCCTTCGTCGTCGACGCGCACTCGCCGGGCGTGAACATTGACCGGACCGACGACAAGATGGGCGTCCGCTCGGTGCCGACCGCCCACTTCAGCTTCAGCGACGTACGGGTCCCGGCGGAGAACCTGCTGGGCGGCGTCGAGGGCCAGGGTTTCAACACGGCGATGCTCACGCTGAACTCGATGCGGCCGACGGTTGGCGCGCGCGGCGTGGGCCTCGCCGAAGGCGCCGCCAGCTACGCGCTCGAATGGGCGCGTGAGCGCAAGGCGTTCGGCAACGCGGTCATCGACTTCGAGGCGATCCAGTTCATGTTCGCGGACATGGCCATCCAGATCGAGGCGGCGCGGAACCTCGTCTACAAGGCGGCCTGGCTCGTCGACCAGGGGAAGTACACGCGCGAATACGCCCACAACCTCTCGATCGCGAAGGCCTACGCGACGGAGATGGCGAACAAGGTGGCGTTCGACGCGCTCCAGGTGCTCGGCGCCCAGGGCTACATGAAGGATCATCCGCTCGAGCGCCACTACCGCGACGCCCGCCAACTGATGATCGTCGAGGGCAGCTCGCAGGTGCAGCGTGTCGTCATCAGCCGGGCGATGATCGACCGGGTGCTGGTGTACGGTTAGCGCGCGAGACGCCAGCGACCCGCCATCCGCCTGGCCCGCGCCGTCACCCCCGGAAGTTGCGGGCGATGCGCTCGGGGCTGACGAACAGGCTGAGGAAGAAGCTCACCAGGCTGATGATGACGGCGCCCCAGAAGGCCGCCCCAAAGCTGTCGATCGCGAAGTGGACGGAGTCGAACTTGCCGGCAATCCAGGCCGTC
>JAKALX010000157.1 GCA_021823905.1 Chloroflexota bacterium
CGGCGCTTGACGCGGCAGCGGGCGCCGACTCCGTCGTCGTCGTCGCAAGAAACATCCAGGTTGGCGACAAGATCACGTCCGACATGCTGACCATGAAGTCGCTGCCCTCGGCAGCCTTGCTGCCAGGACACGCTGTCAAGGCGGAGGATCTCATCGGCAAAGTCGCCACCGCGCCGATGTTCACGGGTGAGCAGGTGGTCGACGCGAAAGTCACCACGTTCGTTGGGCAGAACACTCTCGCCTACAAGGTTCCGGACGGCATGCGCGCGGTTTCGCTCCAGGTCCCCAACGAGGGCTGGATCACGGGCGGGCTTCCGCAGCCTGGCGACCGCGTTGATTTCCTCGCCATCGTCTCGCTGACCCGCACCGACCCGCTGACTGGCCAGGAGAAGCCGGACGTCGTCTCCGGCGTCATCGCCCAGAACGTTGAAGTGCTGGCGATGTCCCAGAAGCTGGTAAAGACAGTGCCAAAGGTTGATTCGGCCGTCCCTTCCGGCGCTTCGACGCCCGCGGCCGTCGCCACCGACGCGAAGCCGCTCGACGACGCGGCCACCTATGAGAAGGCGATCTCAGTCACGCTTGCGCTTCCGCCCGACCTGGCGGCCAAGGTTTCCCTTGTCGACGCGATGAAGAAGGACGTTGGCCAGTGGCGGCTGCTCGTGCGCCAGAAGGGCGACACGTCGGAGCTTACCGGCGCGACCCAATGGACCTACGACGACCTCTTCAGCACGACGAAAAAGAAGTAGAGAACCACAACCCCGGAGCCAGCGCCCGCACATGTGGACTGGCTCCGACCACGAACAGCGAGGCGCCCGGTGGTCACCGGGCCGCACACCGGACGGTGGAGGAACAGGAAGATGGCGAGGGTACCGCAGATCATCGTGGTCGATCCAGACCGCGAGAGTTCCGCCGAGATCCAGAAGACGCTCGGGATGCTCGGGTTCGCGGTCATCGCGAGCGCCGGCTATGGCGTCGAAGCCTTCACCCTGGCCTACCAGTTGCGCCCCGACGTCATCCTCATGCGTCTCGAAGAGCCCCTCGTGCGGCCCGTCCAGACGCTGTCCCGCATGAACGACGGCATGCCGGACCTCCCCATCGTCGTCTATTCGACTGAAGCGAATATCCGCCTCATGCGGCAGTCAATGGTCTCGGGCGCGTCCGACTACCTGCAGGAACCACTCGCCCCCGAGGACATCGAGAACTCCATCATGCGTGTCCTCGAACGCAAGGAGCGCGAGGCCAAGCGCCGCCGCGGCGAGCTTGCCGAGCCCGTGGCCCAGGGCACCATCATCACCGTCTTCGGAGCCAAGGGCGGCATCGGGAAGACGACGATCGCGTCGAACCTGGCGGTCGCCCTCGCCACCGAGGCGCATCAGACAGTGGTGCTCGTCGACATGGACACGCGCTTCGGCGACGTCGCCATCACGATGGACATCCCCGTCGAGCGTTCGATCGCGGACCTCGCCCGTAATCTCGACAACGTGGATCGGAACAGCCTGCGAGAGTACCTGGTGCAACACGACTCCGGCGTCCGCATTCTCCCGGCGCCGACCCGGCCGAGCGACTGGCGGAACCTGACGGCCGCGCACATTCGCGACGTCGTCGATGTGCTCGCCCAGACCCACGATTTCGTCATCCTGGACACTCCGGGCACGTTCAACGAGATTGTCGCGGCGGCCATTGAAGTCGGCACGATGATCCTGCTGATCACCACGCTGGACATGGCGAGCATCAAGGACACGGTGCTCGCCCTGGAGATGTTGCACGAGCGGTTTGGCAACGACGACGAGCGCATCAAGGTTGTTCTCAACCGTGCCGGAATGGATACCGGTGTTCGCGAAAAGGACGTGGAGCGAACGCTCGACTGCAACCTCTGGTGGCGCATTCCCCAGGACAACGAGGTCGTGAAGTCGGCCCAGCTCGGCCGGCCGATCGTCCTCAACCGGCCCAACAGCAAGGTCTCCGTGGAGATCCGCGAAATCGCACGGGCACTCACCGGCATCCGGCAGCGCTCCAAGCACCAGAAGCGGAACGGCGGCTTCGGTGGCTTACTGCGCCCGTTCATGAAGAAGAGCGCTTAACCGGCGGGCATCGGAGGGCTACACGTGGCTGAGCAACCAGAGCGCGAACCAGAGGAACGACCACAGCCTTTCGGCTGGTCGGGGGCCCGGCGGCGACTGGGCGGCGGCGAGCCGTTCGGGCGCCCCGGCCGGACCAATCCGGCGCCCGGCGCGCCCGAGCAACCTGCGCCCCCCGCGAACGAGCCTCCGCGTCTCCGTCCATCCGGTCAGTTCGGCGGCGCGACCAACCGGCGCTGGGGCGACTTCGAGGAGATACCTCCGTCGGCGCCACCGGCAAGCCAGCCCGCCTCGGCGGTTCCGAAGCATGGTCCCACGCCCTTGCGGCCAGAGGCCCCGGCCCCGACGCCGGAGGGCCAGCAGGAGATGGTTGCCGCCCGCCGCCGCGCTCCCGATCCGCGGGTTCCCCAGGATCCGCGTATCAACCCGGCGGCCGAGGCGGCGAAGATCCGGCTGCACGAACTTCTGATCGAGGAGCTCGAGCACGGCAGCCTCGAGGGTCTCGCTCCCGAGCAGCAGCGCGAAGCGGTCATCCGCGCCGCACGCGAGCTCATCACCCAGGAAGGGCTCCAGCTCGGCGGCGCTTCCCGCGACGAGCTTCTTGATGCCGTCGCCGACGAGGTTCTGGGGCTGGGCCCGCTGGAACCGCTGCTCCGCGACCCGACGGTCAGCGAAGTCATGGTCAACGACATCGACAAGATCTTCTACGAGCAGGAAGGCCGCATCTTCCGCAGTCCGGCGCGCTTCCGCGACAAGAATCACGTGATGCGCATCGTCGAGCGCATCGTCGCCCCGCTCGGCCGTCGAATCGACGAGTCGAGCCCGATGGTCGACGCCCGTCTTCCCGATGGTTCCCGCGTGAACATCACGATTCCTCCCGTTTCTCCCAGGGCGCCGAGCATCACCATCCGGAAGTTCCGCTCCGACAAGATGCGGATGGCCGACCTGATCGCCGTCGGCGCACTGAGCGAAGCGACCGCGGAGTTTCTCGCCATGTGTGTGCGGGCGAAGCTGAACGTGATCATCAGCGGCGGCACCGGCACCGGTAAAACGACGATGCTGAACGCGCTTTCGGCGTTCATCCCCAACACGGAGCGAATCATCACGATCGAAGATCCGGCGGAGCTCAAGCTCCAGCAGGAGCACGTGATCACACTCGAAGCGCGGCCCCCGAGCATCGAGGGCAAGAACGCCGTGCATCAGCGTGATCTCGTTCGCAACAGCCTCCGCATGCGGCCGGATCGCATCATCGTCGGCGAGGTTCGCGGCTCGGAATGCTTCGACATGCTGCAGGCCATGAACACCGGCCATGACGGCTCAATCTCAACCGTTCATGCCAACAACCCGCGCGACGCCCTTGCCCGCCTCGAGAACATGGTCCTCATGGCCGGCATGGATCTGCCGGCGAAGGCAATCCGCGAACAGATCGCATCGGCCATCGACATCTTCCTCCAGGTGCAGCGCCTCCAGGACGGCTCCCGCAAGGTCACCCACGTTACCGAAGTGAGCGGCATGGAAGGCGACACGGTGACCCTCCAGGACATCTTCCTGTTCAAGCTCGATCGCGTTGACGAGGACGGGAAGGTCCGGGGCTCGATGCGTCCCACGGGCGTCCGCCCCAGCTTTGCGAGCAAGTTCTCCATGGCGGGCATTGAGCTGCCGAACCACCTCTTCGGCTCCGGCGAGGGTTGGTAGCGATGCTGATCTTCGCTGTGCTCTCCGCGGGCACGTTCATCTCACTGACTACATTGTGGGTCCTGGGCTGGGGTTCGGACGGCGCCGCCACGGCCGATCGACTCGGGCGACTGCGGTCTGCGAATGAATCGCTCTCGCCGCAACCGGCGGGACTGAGCCTGCGCCGCCGATCGCAGGTACGTTTCGGCGGCATCAACCTCGTCTCAGGGAAGGTGGTCCAGCAGTGGACCGTCCAGCTCGAGCGCGCCGGTTTGACGCTCAACGCCCGCGAGTACTTCGTGCTCCGCGTTGTCGTGGGAGCGATGCTCGCCCTGATCGCGATGCTCTTCTCGCCGGCGCCCCAGCTCGCAATCCTCGGTGCACCGCTCGGCTACTTCCTGGTGGGCTTCTGGCTCAAGCGGCGGATAGGCAAGCGCCAGCAGAAGCTTGAAAGCCAGCTCATCGAACTGCTACAGATGCTCTCCAGTGCACTTCGCGCCGGATTCGGTCTCATCCAGGCGCTCGACTCCAGCTCCGAACAGCTCCCCGCGCCGCTCTCCGTGGAGGTCCGCCGGACCCTGCACGACACCGCCATGGGCGCGAGCATCGACCAGGCGCTCGAGTCGCTCAACGAGCGGGTTGGCAGCTCCGACTTCGACATCGTGATCACCGCAATCCTTATCCAGCGGACCGTTGGCGGGAACCTCGCCGAGATCCTCGACAACGTGGCGCATACCATGCGCGAGCGCGAACGCATCCGGGGCGAAATTCGTACCCTCACGTCGCAGCAACGGATGACTGGCTACGTGATCGGCGGCATTCCGGTTGGCCTGGGCATTATCTTCTCGATCATCAGCCCCGAGTTCATCTCGCTGCTGTTCACCAACCCGCTCGGCCGCATGATGCTCGGCGGCGCCGTCGGACTCGAAATCGTCGGGTTCTTCGTCATCAGCCGAATCGTGAACATCGAGGTGTAGCGTCATGGAGATGTTGGTCGCCCTTGGAACCTTCGTGACTGTCACCCTCATCGTCTACGGGCTCGGCTACCGGGGCGTCGGCGACTCGCCCATGGATGCGCGACTGGGGGGCCTGCGCTACTCGCGGCCGAACCGCGAAGCCATCCCCGACCCCGAGGCCGCCTTCACCGTACGCGTCCTCCGCCCCCTCATGCGCACGATGACCTCGCGAGTCAACGGCCTCCTGCCCTCCAGCATCTCCGACCGTCTCGAGACGTCGATCGTCCAGGCGGGGCTAAAGATGAAGCCGGGACAGTTCATCCTCGTGGTCGCGGTTCTCGCCGGCCTGCTGCCGCTCGCGCTGACCGCGATGATGGCGGCCCAGGGCAAGGATCCCAAGATGCTCCTGCTCGTCTTTGGCAGCGCGACGGGGTTCGGCCTGTACGGACCGCGCATCTGGCTGCTGGGTCGCGTCAAGCGGCGCCAGAAGGAGATCTGGCGGGCACTCCCCGACGCATTCGACCTGATTACCGCCTCCGTGGAAGCCGGCCTTGGCATCGACGCGGCGTTCAACCGTGTGATCGAGAAGGTCAAGGGCCCCTTCGCCGTCGAACTCGGGCGGACGATGCGCGAGATCACGATGGGACGGGCCCGGCGCGAGGCGTTCCTCGACATGGCGGAGCGCACCGGCGTCGATGAGCTCCGTTCGCTCGTCAACTCGATCGTCCAGGCCGAGAGCATGGGCATCTCGATCGGCTCCGTCATCCGCGTCCAGACGGGCGTCATTCGCACGAAGCGCCGCCAGCGCGCCGAGGAGCAGGCCTACAAGGCGCCGATCAAGATGGTGTTCCCGCTTGTCCTCTTCATCTTCCCGTGCATCATGATCATCATTGGCGGTCCCGCCGTCATCAAGATGATGGAGGCTTTCTAATCGTCCGGCTGATCGACGAATCGACCGGTGAGCTCGTCGCCGAGCGCGTTGCGGTCGCGGCGAACCCGTGGACGCGTTTCCGTGGCCTGATGCTCCGAAAGCAGCTCGCCGCCGGGGAAGGGCTTCTCATCCGGCCGTGCAGCTCTATCCACATGATGTTCATGCGCTTTCGGATCGACGCCGTGTTCATCGACGCGGAAAACCGGGTCACACGCGTGGCGCGTGACGTGCCACGCTGGCGCGGTCTTGCGTTCGGCGGCCGCGGCGCGAAAGCGGTCATCGAGTTGCCCACTTCAGCCGCGGCCAACGTTGAGCCAGGCCACCAACTGAGCTTCCAGGGCGTCGAGCAGTAGCAACGTCCGGCCTATCCCCGGTCAACCGTCGTCAACAGCCCGGCGAGGTGGCAAACGTCGTTGTGCCGCCGCAACATGAACCGGCCGCCGCGGTCCGTCGTCAGCTCCGTCAAGGAGCAGTTCGCCACCTGGAAGACCCCCGGCCGCTTGATGTCGACGCCGAGGACGATGGCGCACGCGGCGTTGATGACGCCACCGTGCGCCACGGCGACCACGGTTTCGTCGCTGCTCTGCTCGCCGAGCGAACGCAGCAGCGCCGAAACTCGCGCATGGAACGCCTCGCGGCCTTCTTCGCCCGGGAATCGGGGCCGCTCACCGCGCGCGTAGGCCGCCGAGACTTCTGGATGTCGCGCGCGGATCTCTGCGCCCGTGAGTCCGCTGACTGCGCCGATGTCGTACTCGAGCAGCGCCGGTTCCAGCTCCACGGGCAGACCGTGCTCCTCCGCGATGAACCGCGCGGTCTCGGCCGCCCTGCATAGTGGACTCGACAGCACTCGGCTGATTCGCTCCTGGTTCATCCAGCGCGCGGTCTCCTCGGCCTGCCGGCGGCCCAGGTCGCTCAGCCCAAAGTCCAGGCGCCCCTGGATGACTCCGCTTGCGTTCCCCTCGGACTGCCCGTGGCGAACGAAGATCAGGCGCACTACTCGTTGGCCGCCGCCCGAAGACTTCTCGGCGGGGCAGCGCTCGCCACCGGCCAAAACTCCCCGTAAAACGGCAGCTCGAGCTCGTCGCCGAGTTCCTGAAAACGCCGTGAGAATCCGATGATCTCGACGTTCTCGACCGCTCCGGTCTCCGGATTCGTGCGCGTCACGATCCAGTCGTCGTTGATGTCGGTCTCCTGCTCTGCGTAGGGCACGGCGACATCGATATGAAGGACGTCCCCCTCCTTGTCGTACGAGACCCTCACTCGCGTTGCCATATTAGCCTCCACGGACCGGGCCGGCGCGCCACCCACGCACTGGCTATCCAGTACCTGATTCTATCAGGCGCCCGATCATCCACCCCTGTCCGCACCACAACGACCATCCAGTGCTCCCCCGGCAGCTCGGCGAACCGCCGGACGAATCCCCAGCAGTCCTCTCGCTCACCAATCCACTCCGGATCCTCCAGTGCCATGGCCACCTGGCTGAGGCCCCCAGAAACAGCGAGTGGATGCCGTGCCGCGATGTGCCGCCGCCGTTCGTCCGTCAATTCGACATCGGCTGCCAGGTAAGGGCAGCGGAGCTGCGACACTTGGCTACTCGGTCAACCTGCGGTAAAGCGTCGGGAGGCGGCTCGGCAGGGCCTCGATGTCAGCGACGACCTCGTAGCCCATGTCCTCGCACATCGTCTTGAGATAATCGTGCCCGGCCCGGTCGACCGTTAGCGCGAAGGGCGTAATGCCCCCGCGCTTGGCCTCGTTCAGCGCTTGCTTCGTGTCGTGGATGGCGTATTCCTTCTCCGTCCGGTCGCGCCCGTAGCCATGGTCCTGGGGGCGGCCGTCGCTGAGGAGGACGAGGATCTTCACCTTCGCGTCGGTCAGGTCGAGCTTGTGCGTCGCGTGCCGGATCGCCGGGCCCATGCGCGTCGAGCGGATCGGCGTGACCTTGTCGAGGCGCTTCTTGATCGTCTGGTCGAGCGCCTCGTCGAAGTCCTTGATCACGAAGAATTCGACGTTGTCGCGCCCATACCCCGAGAAGCCGTAGATCCCGTACTGGTCGCCGATGGTCTCCAGCGCCGTCATCAACAGGACCGTCGACTCTTTCTCCAGGTCGATGATCCGCTTCGGCGGCGCGGTGAGCTCCTGGCGGCGCTTGGAAACCCACCAGCTCAGGTACTTGCGTGGGTCATCGTCGTAGTCGTCCTCGTCGTACTTCTTCTCGCGCTTGTTGATCTCTTCGTCGGTGCTCGCCGACATGTCGATGAGGAAGGCCACGGCGACGTCACGCTCGATCTTGTTACGGCGCCAGTAGAGCTTGTCGTTCGGGTACACGCCGGCGCGCTTTTCGACCATCCACTCGATCGCCGCGTCGAGCTCGATGTCCTCGCCGTCAGGCAGGCGCTTGATCTTGCGGAACATCTCGGGCTTCATCAGCTCGAACTGCTTGCGCGTTTGGGCCACGAGGCCGGCGTGCTCGCGCAATGCGTTCTCGTAAAAGTTCTCGTCACCCTGCTCGAGCTTCGATTCCTTCACGGCGCACCAGCGCGGCTTGTAGTCCTGGGCGCGGAAGTCCCATTCGTCGTAGTAGTAGACCGTGACGATCGGCTGCAGCGGCTCTTCGCCTGGCTC
>JAKALX010000158.1 GCA_021823905.1 Chloroflexota bacterium
CGCGTCGACATTGGTGCAGGTCGCCGGCGCACCGATCTTCACGCCCGTCGGTCCCTCGCCGTTGGGCGGATCCCAGCGAGCGTAGACGTGCGCGGTGAGCGTCGAGCCAGCGCGGGAGATCAGCCAGGTCTGCGTCTTCCCGAGATTCAGCCGGTTCGCATAGACGAGCTCGCTCGTGTTCTTCACCTCGCGTCCTTCGACGCTCAGGATCATGTCGCCGGGTTGCAGGCCCTGTTGCGGCTTCGAGCCGTCGCGCATCGTCCCGTCGATCTGCGCTTGCGACGCCGGGGCCCCGGCCGCGACCTGGGTAATCTGGGCCATCGAAAGCGAACGCTCGCGCGGCACCATGAAACCGATGGTCATCAGCACGACGGCCAGCACGAAGTTCATGAACACGCCCGCGAACATGACCGTCAGCCGCTTCCAGCGCGGCGCCGCCGCCAGCGACTGGGGATCGGTCGGGTCCTCCTCGCCAAGCAGCCGGACGAAGCCGCCGATTGGCAGCCAGTTGAGCGTGTACTCGGTGCCGCCTTTGCGCGCATAGGTCCAGGCCTTCGGCGGGAAGCCGATGCCGAATTCGAGCACCTTGATGCCAAACGCCTTCGCCGCGAGGAAATGGCCAAATTCGTGGAAAACGACCAGCGCCACCAGAATCCCGAGAAACGGGCCGGTAGCGCGAACGATGGCAACGGGGTCAATAGCAAGGAAGATCAAACAGGAGCCCCCACGGCAGCAAGACGAGCCGTCTGGCGGGCCGCGGCGTCGGCCGCGAGCACCGTCTCAAGATCCGGATCATCGACCGAATCGTGCCGTTCGAGCACCCGTTCGATAACCCGCGGGATGTCAAGGAAGCCAATTTCGCCGGCCAGGAACCGTTCGACGGCCACTTCGTCGGCCGCCGCCATCGCCGCCGGAAAGGTGCCGCCACGGCGTCCAGCTTCCATCGCCAGCGCCAGCGCGGGGAATCGATCGAGGTCCGGCCGGCCAAAATGCAGCGTGCCGATGGCGCCGAGGTCCAGCGCCGGCGCCGGTGGCGCAGGCATCCGGTCGGGGTAGGCCAGCGCGCACTGGATCGGCAGGCGCATGTCCGGCACGCCGAGCTGAGCCTTCACGCTGCCGTCGCTGAACTCCACAAGCGAGTGCACGATCGACTCCCGGTGCAAGACGACTTCGACCTTTTCCATGGGGACGCCGAACAGCCACATCGCCTCGATCGTCTCCATCCCTTTGTTCATCAACGTCGCCGAATCGATGGTGATCTTGGCACCCATCTTCCATGTGGGGTGGTTAAGTGCCTGTTCAGCGGTTACGCGTACAAGCTGGGAACGGTCGAAGTCGCGGAACGCCCCGCCGCTGGCCGTGAGCAGGATGCGCCGGATCTCGTGCGCCTCTTCGCCCCAGAGGCACTGCCAGATCGCCGAGTGCTCGCTGTCTACCGGGCGCAACTCGCCATCGCCTTCGAGCATCGCCCGCCGCACGAGATGGCCAGCCATGACGAGCACTTCCTTGTTGGCGATCGCGACCGGCCGGCCCGCGCGCAGTGCCTTCAGCGTCGGCGTCAATCCGGCGCGGCCCGCCGTCCCCACAAGCACGACGTCCGCTTCCTCGACGACCGCCATCTCGTCCATCGAGACGAAGCGGGCGCCAACGTGCTCGACCGCCGCGGCCAGCTCCGGCGATTCCGCCTCGGCGAACACGTATTTTGGTCGAACCTGGGCCACCTGCGCCGCCAGCAGCCGGGTGTTCTGTCCGCCTGCGAGAGCGACGGCCACGAAGCGGTCCGGCAACTGGCGGATGACGTCGAGCGCCTGGCATCCAATGGAGCCCGTCGATCCGAGCACGGCGATGCGTCGCGGGCGCTGAACCATAGCTCCATGCTACCGGTTCCAGATGACCTGTGACAGGAAGCGCGGCGGCGATTCCCCCGCAGACCGCGCCGACGCTACCCTACCCACATGGGCGACCCAGCGGCTATTCCCCCCGGCGAGCCGGAACTCGAAGCCGCAATCCAGTTGCGCGGCCGCGAGCTGCTCGGCCTTGTCCGGCCCGAGCGCCTGATTGCGCTCACGCCCGTCTGGTGGCAGGAACGGCTGATGGCGTGGGCCGGATCCGATCCCGCCTTTCGGGTAAAGTTGCTCCGTTTCGTCGACGTCCTGCCCAGCCTGCGCTCCAGCGGGGCAGTGGCCGACCACGTTCGCCAGTATTTCCGTGACGACGATCGCGGCGCCGTGCGCCTTGGAACACAGTTGGCCGCGGCGCATCCGTTCCGTCCTGTGCTCTCGCGCGTGGTCCGCGAGGGCGTGTTCACCATGGCGAACCGCTTCATCGGCGGCGCGAACCCGAGCGAAGTACTGCCGACGCTGCGTGCGCTCGCCGGCGAAGGCACGACCTACACTGTCGATCTGCTTGGCGAGGCTGTCCTCTCGGAGGAGGAGGCTGACGCCTACCGCGACCGCTACCTCGATCTGATCGCGACGCTGGCCGCCGACCGCGGAGCATTTCAGCCAAACGTCTCGGTGAAGCTCACGGCCCTCACGTCACACTTCGAACCCGCGGCCCCCGCATCAACCGCGAGGGCGGTCGGAACGCGGCTCGTCCCGCTGCTTCGAGCCGCGCAAGAACGCGGGGTCTCCGTGAACGTGGACCTCGAGCAGCATCGCCTCCGTGACGCGACCCACTACGTCTTTGCCGAGGCGCTATCGTCTGCCGAATTCCGCGACTGGCCCGATGCCGGCATCGTCGTCCAGGCTTACCTGAAGGACGCGGCCGCGGACATCGCCTGGTTGCGCTTGCTCGCCGAGCGTCGCGGCACACCAATTACCGTCCGCCTGGTGAAGGGCGCCTACTGGGACGAAGAGGTCGTGCTCGCCCGCCAGGACCACCGCGAGTGCCCCGTTTTCGAAGACAAGGCCGCGACCGACGCCAACTTCGAGCACTGCACCCGGCTCCTGGTCGACGCCTATCCGCATCTCCGCCCGGCCTTCGGCACGCACAACCCGCGCAGCCTCGCTCAGGCGATGATCCGCGCCCGCCAGGCCGGCATCCCCGACGCGGACGTCGAATTCCAGATGCTGTTCGGAATGGCGGAGGGCTTGCGACGTGCGGTCCATGAGCTCGGCTACCGGACGGGCGTCTACGTGCCGGTAGGCGCCGTCCTTCCCGGCATGGCCTACCTGGTCCGCCGACTGCTTGAGAACACCTCCAACGAGTCGTGGATGATGCACCGCCACGAAGAGGGAGATCCGGCCAAGCTGCTCGCCAGGCCCGTGCCGCAACCAGGCGTCAGCGCCCCGGCGCCGACCTTCGCCAACCACCCGCCCGCCGAGTTCTACCGGCCCGAAGTGCGGGCGGCGATGGCGTCAGCCCTCGACCGTGCGCGGACGGCCTTCGCCAGCCGGCATCCCCTTCTTGTCGCCGGCGAAGAAGTCGAGACCGGCAACTGGATCGAGGTCCGCTACCCGGCGGAGCCGGAGACGGTCGTGGGCCTGGTCACAGCGAGCGGACCGGAAGAAGCCGACAGGGCGGTAGCCGCCACCCGCAACGCCTTCCCGGCATGGCGCGACAGCCCTGTTGCCGAACGGTCGGCGATCCTCCGCCGGGCAGCCGGGCTGCTGGCCGAGCGCCGCTTCGACTTCGCCGCGACGATGGTCTTCGAAAGCGCCAAGCCCTGGGCCGAAGCCGACGGCGACGTCTGCGAAGCGATCGATTACCTCCGTTACTACGCGCTTCAGGCCGAACGGTTCCAGTCAGAGCCCGTCGACCTTTCCGTGCCAGGCGAAGACGACCGCCTCCTGTACGAGGGCCGGGGAGTCGCCGCGGTCATTGCGCCCTGGAACTTCCCACTGGCGATCCTCGCGGGCATGAGCAGCGCGGCCCTCGCGGCCGGCTGCACCGCAATTCTCAAGCCGGCCGAGCAGTCCCCGCTCGTGGCGGCACAGTTTGTTCGTCTCCTCCACGACGCCGGCGTCCCGCCAGAGGTCGCGCAGTACCTGCCCGGGCCAGGCGATGTAGTCGGCCGCCATCTCGTGAGCCATGCCGGGATCGACGTTGTCGCGTTCACCGGGAGCAACGCCGTCGGCCTCGAGATCATGCGCTCGGCGGCGGCCGTTCAACCGGGCCAGCGCAACCTCAAGCGCGTCATCGCCGAGCTCGGAGGGAAGAACGCGGTCATCGTGGACGACGACGCCGACCTCGACCAGGCGGTCGCGGGCGTGGTGGCGTCCGCCTTTGGGTACGCCGGGCAGAAATGCAGCGCCTGTAGCCGTGTCGTTATCCTGGCCGGCGCGTACGACGAGTTCCGGCGTCGCCTGGCGGCGGCGGTCGAGAGCCTTGTGGTCGGCCCGCCCCACGATCCGTACAACATGGTTCCGCCGGTTATCTCCAGCGAGGCCCGCGCGCGGATCGAGGAGTTCATCGCGGCCGGCAAGCGGGAGGCCCGCCTCGTCGCCACCGCTCATGCGCCCGACCGCGGCTGCTACGTCGCACCTCACGTCTTCGAGGACGTGTCGCGCGATTCGAGGCTCGCGCGCGAGGAGATCTTCGGTCCGGTCCTCACCATGTTCCGGGCCCGGGATTTCGACGAGGCGCTGGAGATCGCCATGGATTCCGCATTCGGCTTGACGGGCGGGCTCTTTTCGCGCAACCCACGCAACATCGCCCGCGCGCGCCGCCAGTTCCGGGTCGGCAACCTGTACATCAATCGCAAGATCACCGGCGCGGTCGTCGGGCGCCAGCCGTTCGGCGGAACACGCATGTCAGGAATCGGCTACAAAGCCGGCGGCCCGGATTACCTGCTCCAGTTCATGCTTCCACGCGTCGTGACCGAGAACACCATGCGCCGCGGCTTCGCTCCCGACGCATAGCTCAGGGCGTTTTCGTCGTGGAGGCTGTTGGCACGGCTGTCCCCGGGCTCGTCGGCGTCGTCGCCGTCGAACTCGCCTGGCCGGCCGTCGGCGACGAGGTTGCGGAGGCCGTCCCCGTCCCGGCTGTCACGGTCCCCGAAGGCTGAGGGCTTGCCGAACCGGCCGGCTGCGGCGTTCCGCTGGCCGTTGGTGACGGCGACTTCGAAGCCGCGGGCGACGGCGAGCGAAGCGCGAACGGCGTCGGTGTCGCGTCGCCGCTGTCGCCCGTGCCGCCCGGTTCCGGTGGGGGCGGCACGTATTCCGGGATCTTCGGGAGTTCGGCCGCAGTCCTCGCGACCGTGACCGTGCTTTCGAAGCCGATCACCTCGATGAAGGTGGACCCGCGGTCGAAAGCGATCTCAGCGCCTGACCTGTCATAGAACCGTGTCCGCGCCTTCCTGTCCGCCTTCTTCCACGTTCCGTCGATCTGCCGCCCGTCCAGGAAGACCGTCGCCTTGCCCGTGCCAAACTGGTCGAGCAGCACGTGCCCGTTCTCGTCCACTACCCGGGAGCCGACGGTCATCACGACGACGTTCTTGAACTTCAGTTGCTCCTTCGTCTTCGCGTCCACGTGCGGGCCGCCGAACTCGTAGCGGGCGTAGACCTTCGCCTTCGGATCCCAGTGCCACTGGACGAGTTGCCAGGGGTTGCGGTTGCCCTCGAAATCGACCTCTACGCCGCCGGCCTGCGGATAGCTTCCCGTTCCCTCGCCATCGGCTTTGAACAGCCAGCGCGCCAGCGATGGCGGCCCCGTGTAGTTGAGGCGCACGCCTGCCTCGCGTAGCGCCGTGGTGCCCGTGACCAGGTTGTGCGGCGCGAAGCGATCCGAATCGCGGAAGTAGGAGGCGCTTGCGGGTCCGCCGAAGGCACTCAGATCCTTGATGCTCCACTCGACGATTTGCCCGCCCGCGTTGGCGTCGTTGTCCGTGACCGCCTCTCCCGCGTGGGCGTACAACGCGCCCAGCTCGTCGACCCAGATGAGGAACGGCGTGCGGGCAGATCGCACAGGCTCGAGGTAGTCCGCCTCCTGGCGCCAGTAGACGGCCATGAACCGGGTGATGCCGCCTTCAACGAATGCTTCGTAGACGAGGTCGGCTTTATCCAGGCCAGCCTGGGGAAACGCGTCCGGGCTGTTGTCGAGCATGACCGCGATGGGCAGGAGATCCTTGCGCGACTGCCACTCGCTCTCGCTCATCGGCACGCCGTCGAGGATGCCGGCGAAGCGGATCGGCGTCGGACTCGGAGGAACCGTGCTCGAGGGCGTGCTTACCGGCGGATTGGCCGGCCCGCCGCCCGACAACGACGCGGCGGCCGGCGAGCTTCCGGTGCGGCCGGCGAGCATCGCCGCTGTTGCAACGCCCCCGCCAACCAGGATCGCCACCCCGGCGAGAAGCCCGGCGAGCCGCGTCCGCCCCAGTCCCCGCAGCCACGCACCCATGCCCGGATGCTACGGATCATTCAGGCCCGCTTCAACTTCATCTGGACGGCTCGGCCGCCGGCGCGGTTGCGTAGCGGGGCGGCCACTTGCGACAGTACACCGCATGAAGCGCCTCGGGATCCTCACCAGCGGGGGCGACGCCCCCGGCATGAACGCCGCCATTCGCGCTGCCGTTCGCTCCGCCAGTGCCCGGGGCATCGAAATGGCCGGATATCTCAACGGCTTCACCGGCTTCGTGGCCAACCGGTATCAACTCATCGACGATCGCGCGGTGGCGAACGTCATCCAGCGCGGCGGCACGTTCATCGGCACGTCGCGCTGCCCCGAGTTTCTCGACCCCGGCATCCGAGCGGCGGCCGCCGCCCAGATGCGCGCCGAAGGGGTGGAGGGACTCCTCGTCGTCGGCGGCGACGGCAGTTTCCGCGGCGCGCTGGCCCTCCAGGACGAGCACCAGGTTCCCGTCGCCGGCATCCCGGGCACCATCGACAACGACGTCTGGGGCACCGACGAGACCATTGGGTTCGACACCGCGGTGAACACGGCGGTCCTTGCTGTCGACCAGGTGCGGGACACGAGCGAATCGACCGGCATGATGTTCTTCATCGAAGTAATGGGCCGCAGGAGCGGCGCGATCGCGCTCCACACCGCTGTCGCCGCGGGCGCGGCCGGCGTGCTCGTTCCGGAGGCGCGAGACGAGTTCTCCAAGCTCATCAAGCACCTGAAACGCTCGATCGAACGCGGCAAGCGCAGCCACATCATTGTCGTGGCCGAGGGCGAACAGGCCGGTGGCGCGTTCGGTGTCGCCAAACTCGTCGGCGAAGCGATCAAGTCGCCTTATCGGGTTGTGGTGCTCGGGCATATCCAACGCGGCGGCCGGCCCAGCGTACGCGACCGCGTCATCGCCTCCGAGGCCGGCGCACTCGCCGTGAAGGCGCTCGTCGAAGGCCGCACCGGCGTCATGATCGGGCGCAACGGCGGCCGCCCGGTCGAAGTGCCGCTCGCGGACGTCGTGCGCAACCAGCACCCGGCCCCCCGGCTCGACCTACTCGCTCTTGCGGAGGCGATCTCGGGCTAGCGTCCGCCGCCGACGGCCCCGTCTTCGCCCAGGCCAACCGCGCCGCCAGGTACCGGAAGGTGCACGCCGAGTGTCAGTGTCAGCAACCGAACGCCGGCGGCCACGCCCACGCCGAGCAACGCCGCGCCGCCGGTCCAGAACGGTTCGGCCGCCCACACAGCGAAGCCGCCAAGACCTGCAGCCGTCGCGTTGACCTCGGAGCGCAGCACGAGCGGCACCCGGTCGGCCAACAGGTCGCGGAGAGCCCCGCCGCCGGTTGCGGTCAGCATCGCCAGCAGGATGACCGCGGCCACCGGCACCTCCGCGCGAATTCCAGCCAGCGCGCCGGCCGCCGCGAACGCTCCCAGGCCGGCCGCGTCCGCCGTCGCCAGCAACGGACCGGGAATGCTGCGGCGGCGGCTCACGACGAGGATCGAAAGCGCGGACGACCCCACGGCCCAGAGGAGGTAGTCCTCGCGCCCGATGACGTAAGGGAGCTTCCCAAGGACAACGTCTCGCATGAGCCCGCCACCCGTGGCTGTAACGACGCCCATGACGAGCAGGCCGAACAGGTCCAGCCGCTTGCGGGCGCCGACTTCCACGCCCGACAACGCGAACGCCACGATGCCAATCCGATCGAGCGTGCCGACGAGCTCGGTGCTGCCCAGGTGCATGGAGGCAGCGTACCAGCCAACGCGATACGCGAACCGTCTGGGGGTGGGGTTCAGGGTTTTGCGCAAGGTCGAGGGGAGTGAGGATGGGGATGGCGGGAGAAGGCCGAGGCTCAGGTGCAGGAAGAAGCATTGGCAGGGGG
>JAKALX010000159.1 GCA_021823905.1 Chloroflexota bacterium
GCCGTTGCGATCGCCGGCTGGGTCGTTGGCACACTGGGGATGGGCATCGCCTACCCGTCGTTCAGCCTCACGATCATCGGTGAGGCGCCTCCCGGCGGAGAAGGCTCGGCTTCCGCGGCCATGAAGCTCGCCGAGTCGCTCGCCACGGGCGTCGGCGCCGGTATCGGCGGCGCGCTCATCGCGCTGGGCGCCACCCTCGGATCCGAAGCCGGTGGTGTCGCCGCCGCCTTCGTTTTCGGCGCGCTCCTCGCCGTCGCGGGCGTCGTCCCCGCGGCGCGCTCCGCCGTTTGAACCCGCGGGGGGCATCCAGCCGGCATCCAAAGCGATATGTTCGCCCAAGCATATTGCAGCCGCCTGCCCGTGCCGTAGGATTCAGACATCGATATAGGCGCTCCTAACCGCAGCGCTTTGAGGAGGCGTGACCTTTGACTTCCGCTCAATCCAGCGGCGCCCTCGCTGAAAAGGGCTTCACCGGCAAGATGCTCAACGTCGATCTCTCCACGGGGGAGATCACCGTCGAGCGCCCTGACGAATCGCTGTACCGCAAGTACCTCGGCGGTTACGGCATCGGAGCCCGCATGCTCTGGGACCGCGTTCCCCAGGGCGTCGACCCGCTCGGCCCGAACAACATGCTGGGCATGTTCCCCGGGCTCCTCACCGGCACGCCGCTCTTTGGCCAGCGCTGGCAGGTCGTTTGCAAGAGCCCGCTCACCGGCGGCTGGGGCGACGCCAACTGCGGCGGCGATTTCGGCGGCGTCCTCAAGCTCGCCGGCTGGGACGGGATCATGTTTTTCGGCAAGGCCGAAAAGCCAAGCTACCTGCTCATCGACGGTGACAACGTCCAACTCAAGGACGCGTCCGACCTCTGGGGCACCGGCGCTATCGAGAGCGAGACCGCCCTCAAGGCGCGCCACGGCAAGCGCGCCAGCGTCGCCAACATCGGCCAGGCCGGCGAAAACCTCTCGCTCATCAGCGGCGTCTGCAACGACCATGGGCGGCTCGCCGCCCGCTCCGGCGTCGGCGCCGTCATGGGCTCGAAGAACCTCAAGGCCGTCGTCGCCCTGGCCGAGCGCAAGATCATCAGCCAGACACCGGAGACCATCAAGATGCTCCGGAGCAACCTCGACGACTTCGTGAAGCCGCTGAAGGACTTCTTCCACACCTTTGGCACTACCGGGATCACCGCCATGAGCGCGCTCAACGGCGACTCCCCGGTCAAGAACTGGGGCGGCGTCGGTGTTGTCGATTTCCCGGCCGAGGTCAGCGGCCAGATCAACGGCGGGACCGCGATCAACCCGAAGATGGAGAAGTCCTACGGCTGCTGGCACTGCCCGATGGCCTGCGGGGCCGAGTCCGTCGAGTCGACGAACGCGAAATACCCGTACCCGCGCCACACCCACCGCCCCGAGTACGAGGCGATGGGCTCGTTCGGCACCATGAACCTGGTGAACGACCCGGACGCGATCATTTACGCCAACCATCTCTGCAACGAGTACGGCTTTGACGTAATCAGCGCGGGCGTCTCGATTTCCATGGCGATCGAGTGCTATCAGGCTGGCATTATCACGAAGGAAGACACGGACGGCCTCGAGCTCAACTGGGGCGGCGCCGAGCAGGTCATCGAGTTCCTGAAGATGATGGGCGAGCGCCGGGGCATCGGCGCCGTCTTCTCCGACGGCGTGAAGATGGCGGCCGAACGACTCGGCCACGGCGCCGAAGAGCATGCCATGCACATCGGGGGCCAGGAGCTGCCGATGCACGACCCCAAACTCCAGCCCGAATACCACACCACCTACAAGCTCGACCCCACCCCCGGCCGCCACACCCAGTACGAGGGCAACAAGCGGCTCGGCAAGATCCCGGCCGCTCCCAAGGACAACCGCGACTACGCCAACCGCGGCGAACACCACAAGGGCGCCAGCGAATACATGCACGTCATCAACAGCGGCGGCGCCTGCCAGTTCGTGATGATGGCCGCCAACACCGCCAACATCCCGTCGTGGTTCAATGCCGTCACCGGCTGGGACATGGACCTCGACGAGATGATGACCGTTGGCGAGCGAATCTCGAACCTGCGCATGGCCTACGAAGTGCGCGAGGGCGGCAATCCTCGCAAGCGCCACGTCCCCAGCCGCGTCACGGGCGAAACCAACGAAGCGACCCACGCCGGGCCGCTCCAGGGCGTCAAACTCGACACCGAACTCCTCGAGACCGACTTCCTCAAGGCTTGCGACTGGGACACCGAGACCTGTAAGCCCTCGGCTGCCAAGCTCACGTCCCTTGGCCTCCCGGAGGTCGCCGCGGCGCTGCACGGATAGCAGCCGTCGTCATCGGATCCGAAGAAGGGCAGCCACACGGCTGCCCTTCTTTTGGTTCTCACGCATCAAGCCGTGCCGGCGTCAGCTGACGACGACCGTCCCAACCATGGTCTTCGTGTGAACCTCGCATTCGAACTTGTAGGTGCCCGGCTGGGTGAGCGTGAACGTCACCTGTGCCTGTTTCCCGGAGGCGAGCAGGTCCCCCTCCGCGACGAACGCGCCGCAGTCCGTGCTCTGGCAGAGCGCGAAGTTGTGGATCTCCTTGCCGTCATTCCGGTGAATGATGGTGACTGGCTGATTCACCTTGACGCTGAGTGACGTTGTCGAGAAGGCTTCGTCCGTCGTCACCAGCGTGAATTGGACCGGTTGTACCGGAGGTGCGGGTGGCGGCGTCGCGGCTGGTGTCTCGGCAGCCGCCGGGGTGGTGGCGGGCTGCGTAGCGGCCGGTTGGGCCGCGGCCGCTTGCGTCGGCGCGCTGGTCGGCTCCGGGGTGGTTGTTGCGGCCGGTGTGGGCGAGGTGGCCGGGGCGGCGACGGCCACGCCCACGGTCGCCGCGTTGCTGGCTCCCGTCGATGAAGCAGCCGGCTGTGTGGCCTGGGCGGCGATTGCCACTGGCGTCTTGAACTGGATCTGGTGCGATACGGCCTGGGGCGCCGCGCCCCCACCGCCGCAACCAGCGGCGATGGGGAGTGCAATCAGCAGAGCGACGGCTGGAAGCACGATTCGCGGGTTCATTTCGTGTGCGCGCTTCTCTGGTTTCGAAGCGTCAGCCAGCTAACTGCCAGACCGAAGGCGGCGAGCAGCGAGGCGATGACCAGCAGAAGATCGGTGGAGAAGGGGCTGCTGCCCGCGCTCCCGGATCCGGTTTTCGGCGGCGCCGGCGCGACGCTTGGCGCCTGGGTCGGAGCGGTGGCCTGCGGCGTAGGTGCGGCCACCGTCGGGCTCGCGGTTGGCGTTGCCGCGCTGGCGGCGGGGAGCACCGCCACAAGACCCATCATCGGCTCACTCGGGTAGTCGCTGGTTGGATTCGCAGCGACCTGCCCTGCCTCCGCGTCCCAGGTCGCATGGACCTTGCAGTAGTACCAGTAGAGGCCAGGGGTGGTGAACGTCATCGACGCCGACGCCCCGGCCTTGACCGTCAGGTCGATCGCTGCCGGCGCATTGTTCGGGACAGACGTGACCGTGTGGAGATCCGTGTCGTTGTTCTGCCACGTGATGGCCGCCCCCGCCGTCACGGTGGTGATAACCGGATTGAACAGGTCGCCAGGTGCGACAACCTGGGCGGGCGCCGCGGCCTGCCCCGCGCCGAGGACCAGGATCGCTCCCTCCATCGGCTCGGCCGGGTTGTCGACCGTTGGCAACGCCTCGACCTGGTTCTTCTCGGCGTCCCACTTGGCGTGGACGTTGCAGTAGTACCAGTAG
The DNA here is from genome assembly GCA_021823905.1 of Chloroflexota bacterium. Taxonomy (GTDB): domain Bacteria; phylum Chloroflexota; class Dehalococcoidia; order Tepidiformales; family Tepidiformaceae; genus JAKALX01. Next base: position 3,741 of record JAKALX010000159.1, read on the forward strand.
ACGCCGGGCTTCGTGAAGGCAAACGACCCCGTGGCTCCCGATTTCACGGTGAGGTTCAGGGCCTCAGGCGCGTTTCCAGGCACAGAGACGACTGTGTGAAGGTCTGTGTCCTTGTTCTGCCAGGTGACGGTGTCACCGGCGTTCACTGTCTGGGCGAAAGGCACGAACCGATCGGCCGGCATCGTGACGGTGGCGGTCCCCGCGGCTCGCACGGTTGCCGCCGGCGTCGACGCCGCGGCAAGCATAACGGCTGCCAGGACGCTGACGCCGCCAAGGATCTTCAGAATCGTTTTCATTCTCTCCCTCTCAGCGGCGCCCCCTGTCCGTGGCGGTGGGCAGATCCCGCTGTGTTGAAGGTAAGACGCGGTTCAGATTCTGGTTATCCCGACGGAGAGTGAATTCCGCCCTCGAACTGACGAACCCGCGGTCATCACAGTTGATGACTACGACTACGCGGAAACACGTAGAACGGCCGGCCTACTCCGTGATGAGCCCCTTGCGCAGGGCGTAGCGAACGATGTCGGCCCGGTTGTGGAGGTTCAGCTTCTCCATGATGTGGGCGCGATGCGTCTGCACGGTGTTCACGCTCAGGACCAGCTCGTCGGCCACCTGCCGGCTGGTCTTGCCTTCCGCCACGAGCTTCAGCACCTGCCGCTCACGGTCGCTCAGGCCGTCATACCGGGTACGGTCCTCGCCGGGCTCCATCCGCCGCACGAAGTCCGAAACAAGGTTCTTCGCCATCGAAGGGTGGATGTAGACGCCACCCTCGTAGACGGCATGGATCGCCGCCAGCAGCTCCGCGCTGGACGCGCCCTTGAGGACGCACCCGGACGCGCCGTGATGCATGAGCTCGAGGAAGTACTCGTAGTCGTCGTGCATCGTGAGCGCCAGGACATGAATTTGCGGCAGCTCCCGCTTGATCGCGGCGGTCGCCTCCAGGCCGTTCATCTCTGGCATGGCGATGTCCATGAGCACGATGTCCGGCGAAAGCTCGCGGGCCTTCGCCACCGCCACCGCGCCGTTGGACGCCTCGCCCACCACCTCGATGTCCGGCTGCGCCTGAAGCAGGAGGCGCACGCCTTCTCTGACGATGACGTGGTCGTCGGCCACCAGGATTCGGATCTTGTTCACGAGCGGCTGCCCTCCACCGGAATGCGTGCGCTCACGGTCGTTCCGCTGCCAGGCGCCGATTCGACGGCCAGCCGGCCCCCCAGCAGCGACACGCGCTCCTCCATGCCGGCCAGGCCAAGCGCTCTGCCCGGGTCCGCCGAATTCGAAATTTCGTCAACGTCGAACCCGTGGCCGTCGTCTCGCACCAGCAACGACACGAATCCGTTCTCCCGTTTCAATTCAATGCGGGCGGCGTGGGCGCCCGAATGGCGAACGACGTTGGTCACCGCCTCCTGGGCGACGCGAAAGAGGCAGATCTCCACCGGCGGCGCCAGCCGATCGGACAGTCCGGCCACCTGTATTTCAACGTGAATGCCCTTCTCTTCGAGCCGCGAGCCCGCAAACGCGCGAATCGCCGGCACCAGGCCCAGGTCGTCGAGCGCGGCCGGCCGCAGGTCAACCACCAGGCGGCGGATGCCCGCGATGCTCTCGCTCGCGAGCGATTTCGCCCGTTGCAGACGCGGCCTGACCGTCTCGGGTTCACGGCTCAACGCGTCTTCCGCAACCTCGAGGCTCATGATGATGCCGGTGAGGGCCTGGCCCGTTTCGTCGTGCAGCTCGCGGGCGATCCGTTTGCGCTCGTCTTCCTGGGCGGAGATGACGTTCTCCAGCAGCCTGCCCCGAAGCTCCTCCTTGTGCTGCAGCTCCTTGAAGAGCGTCTGCACTTCGAGGGTGCGTTCCGCGACGCGTCGTTCCAGCTCGCGGTCTCGCTCCTCGATCTCGTTCAACGAAGCTCGCAGCCGCAGTCTCATGTCGTCCAGCGATTGCCCGAGCTGGCCGATCTCGCCACCCTCGCCGACGTGAATCGGCGTGTTGAGATCACCCCCGGCGATACCGTTCGCCGCCTGTGTCAGCGCCCGAACCGGCCGCACCAGCAACCGTGCGCCTCCAAGGCTCAGAAACCACATGATCGCGAGCGACACGGCGCCGAGCAGCAGCATCTCGTTGCGCAGCCGGCTGACCGGCGAGAGTGTTTCCGATTCGCTCCCGCCAACGGCCACGCCCCACGGCACGCTGGAGAGCGGAACGACCGCCATGATGTGTTTGTCCCCCGGCTGGTCTGCCTCCATGTGGCCCGCCTGTTCGACCGGTATCGTCTCGATGATCGGCGCCTTCGCACGGAGATCCTTCAGATAAGCCGAGGCATGTTCCCCGGGCGCCAGGAACTCGAACGGCTCCGTCGAGGCGATCACGCGCCCTCTGCTGTCGAAAAGCTCCGCGTGTCCCGTCTTGCCAAGGCTCTTGGCGTCGCCAAGGGAGTCCGACAACCGCAAACGGGAGAGGTCCATCGCGCCGGCCAGCATGCTGCGTGAATCGCTCCCACCCCCCACGGGGATGGCGAGCACCACCACCGGCGTGCCGTTCAGCGGATCAAGATGCGGCGCGGACACCTTCCTCGAGCCGGTCGCCGAGGGGTCGGTACCAGCGGGGGCCAGCGCGCCCACCGCTTGCGCGGACGCGTCTCCCCTGGCAGCAGCGATGACGGCGCCGTTGGCGTCCAGCAGGTAGAGGTTCGCCCAGACGTTGTCGAGATCTTGCATGACCTGCTGCAGCGCGGTCGAAGGCGTCAGCTCTTCCGCCCCAGCCGTTCGAAGAACGATCGAGCTGGCTGCCCGCTCCAGCTCCGCGAACCCGTGCTCCAGCGTCGCGTCCGTCTGGTGGGCGGCCATCTCTCCGATCACGAGGCGCTCCTGGAGGATGCGATCGCGGCTCTGGTCGGCGGCGCGCGTCGTGAGAACGCCAATGATCCCGAGTAGCGCCAGGAAGCACAGGCTGACCGCGGCGACGACCCGCGGCCAGAGCGGAGCCCTGCGAATCCAGGACGTTACGACGACGAACATCGCTCGCATGCGCGGCCGGGGCTTCCTCTCGTGCCGTCATCATACCCGTTCGATCAGGTCAGGCTTGAGCAAGCCGCCAGACCGGCGCCGAGCCTCGTCCCAGGCCCGGCATCCGCTCCGGCCTGGGGTCCGCGCCTCCTCCCGATATGGACCTGCCGCACTGCCCGTCGTAGTGTTCCCGTAGCGGCTGGCGCCTTCGCGCCGGGTGCCGAGTGGGGAGAACGGGCCCCGGAAAGCGGAAGCCACACATGGCCGTCCTGATCCTTCTTGCGATCGTCCTCGTCGCCTTCGCGTTCCTCGTCGTCGCCGGGCACATGCTCGTCAACGTCGGCGGGCAGCAAGTCGGCATCCTCGAGCGCCGCTATCTTGGGAAGAGCCTGCCCGAGGGCCGTGTCATTGCCATGAAGGGCGAGATCGGCATCCAGGCGCGCGTCCTGCCGCCGGGCCTGCACTTCCTGCCGCCCTTCCTTTACACGGTGAAGAAAGACGTCATGTTCCTGATCGAGGACGACCAGGTCGGCCTGGTCCAATCCATCGACGGTCGTGCCCTCGAACCCGGCCGGATCTTCGCCCGCCGCGTCGAGAGCCACGACACCTTCCAGGACGGCGAAGCATTCCTGCGCAACGGCGGCCAGAAAGGCCCGCAGGTCGACATCCTCCCGCCGGGCAAGTACCGCATCAACTCCTACCTCTTCCGCGTTCGCGTCGAGCCGGCGCTCATCGTCCCCCAGGGACAGATCGGCCTCGTCAGCGCGCGCGACGGCGAGCCGATGGAGCCGGGCCGTCTGCTCGCGCGCAAGACGGACGGGCACATGGCCTTCCAGGATGGCGAGATGTTTCTCCGTAACGGTGGCCAGCGCGGTCCGCAGATTGAGGTCATCTTCCCCGGCCGTTACCGCATCAACACCGAGTTCTTCAGCGCGGACGTGCGCCCTGCGAGCGTCGTCATGGCGAACCAGGTGGGCCTTGTCACCGCCCGAGACGGCGCGCCGCTTCCGCCGGACGAGCTGGTCGCGACCAGCGTGCCCAACCACAACGACTTCCAGGACGCCTCGGCCTTCCTCGCGAACGGTGGGCAGCGCGGCCCGCAGTTCGATTTGCTCAAGCCCGGCACCTACTACATCAACCAGATGATGTTCGAGGTAACCGTCGACGAAGTCGCCGTCGTCGAGCGCGGAGAAGTCGCCGTGCTCGTTTCCAACGTGGGCAAGCAGCCCGATCAAATGTCGAACGAAGACCGTTTGAAGGCGGGGCAGGAGGTCTACGTCGTCCCTGCCGGCTTCCGCGGCATCCAGTCCGAGGTGGCCGGTCCGGGCGTCTACTACCTCAACCGCTGGGCCTACATCGCCTACATCGTCCCTACCACCAACCTCACCATCGACTGGGCCGCCGAGGGCGTCTCCAACGACGACAACACGGGCCCGGCGGTCCCGGCCGGCCAGATCAATCGCCTG
>JAKALX010000160.1 GCA_021823905.1 Chloroflexota bacterium
CAACGGTCACGAGCACCGCCCCGGCCTGGTAGGCGCTCGTGTTCGATACGCTGACGGACGGGTACAGGCCGTCGCGACCGATCGCGCCCAGCCTGACCTGGAACGTCTGGGCGCCGGCGGCGACGCCCCGTGGGGGGTCGTACTGGACGGCGGTGGCGGCGCTGGCCGGCCCGAGGAGCATGACTCCGCAGGCGAGGGCGACGATGCACGGCCCGGCCGCTCTTCGCATGGTTGCCAGCCTACCCGCGCTCGCGTCCGGGTGAAACCGGTGCTTTACGGAATCCTCACCCGGTGGCCTTGCCCAGTCGCTGGCGGGCGGCGTCGCGCGCGGCGTCGATCGTCGAGAGGACGGCCTGCGGACGCGGGATGCCGGCGAGAACGAAGGTGAGCCGCTCGGCGGCCGTCTGGCAGCGCACCTCGCCGAAGTTGAACATCGTCTGCAGAAGCCCGCTGCGGTCGACGGCGATGTCCTCGATGTCGACGAGGTCCGCGCTCGCAAGGTGGCTGCGAAACCAGTTCGGCCGGACCGCGTCGATCACCCGCTGGTTCGTCACCACCCAGATGTCGTGGACGTAGGCGTACCAGGTGAAATACACCCGGACCGCCCAGTAGGCGACGAACAGGAGCGCGACGAGTAGCACGATCTTCCCCGTAGCGCTGCCGAGGCTGCCGAACCGCGCCACGACGAACAGGACGACGGCGACCGGCACGACAGCGGCCAGGAACTGGACGGCGAGCTTCGACCAGAGGTAGAGCCAGTGACGGCGGGTATAGAGGATGACGCTTTCGTCGGTCTGAAGCTCGCAGGGGAGCTTGTGCTGGGGATCGGCCATGGTATGAGGGTCTCCTGGGCGGGCGCCGCCTGGCGGGACGGATACTCGTCGCCTGCTGGATGGTACTGCAGCCAGGCGTCGAAATGCCTTTCGGGGCGAAAAGAGACGCCGGCTGAACCACGAACGCGTCGAGGCGCGGCAACTGGTGATTTTATGGCCTATCGGGCCAATAGGAAGCGACTATTGGCCCGTGGACGGACGAGCGTCGGTTGTTTTGCACTTGGCGCCACGAGCGGGGACGCGGGCCGGTCGGGGAGGCAGCATGTCCGAGACCAGCGCCGTCCGTCCTGGCCACAACTTCCGAGTTCGCAGTTCCCTTGTCGGCCGCGACGAGGAAGTGGCTGCGTTCGACTTGATGCTCGAGGAAGCGGCTGGCGGCAACGGCCGGTTGGCACTTGTCGGCGGCGAACCGGGCGTTGGCAAGACGCGACTGCTCTTCGAGATCGGCGACCGGGCACGGGCCAGCGGCTGGCTCGTGCTCTGTGGGCGTGCCTGGGACACGGAAGGGATGCCTCCCTACCTGCCGTTCGTCGAAGTCATGCGCGAACACCTCTCCCACTCCTCCGACGAAGCCCTGGCGGCGCTCGCCGCCGGCGCCCCCGAGCTCCGTCTTCTCCTCCCGGAAATGAATGCGCGGGTGCCCGGCCTCACGCCGTCACAAAGCCGGGGACCTGGAGCCGACGACTTGCGCCTGAGCATGGGCCTCCAGGCCCGCTCCGCCATCCTGCCGCAAAGCCAGGGACCCGAGATCGACCGTTTCCGCCTCTTCGAAGCCGTGTCCGGGTTCCTCATCAACGCCGCCCGCGAGACCGAGTCGACGGGTCTGGTTGTCCTCCTCGACGACCTTCAATGGGCCGACAGAGCCACGGTGATGCTCCTCGGGCATCTAGCGCGCAAACTGCCAGGCTCGACGATCGTGGTGGCCGGCGCCTACCGGACAACCGACGTCGAACGGGGCCACCCCCTGCTCGACGTGCTGGCGAACCTCACGCGGGAACACCTTTGCGACCAGATCCTCCTTGCGCCCCTGGCGGAATCGGATACCGCCACGCTTATCGAGAATATCGCGGGCGTGCCAGCCTCCCCCGCCTTCGCCATGCGCGTTCACCACGACACGGCAGGCAATCCCTTCTTCGTGGAAGAGGTTGTCCGCCACCTGTGGGAGTGCGGGTCCGACCTTTCGGTGGATGCAGGAGGGTGGTGCATCCCGGAGAGCGTGCGCCAGGTGCTCAGCCAGCGCTTTTCGCGTCTCGACCCTGCGACGAACGAGGCGTTACAGACAGCGTCTGTCCTGGGGGAGACCTTCGGCTTCGATCTCCTCGCCGCTGCAAGCGAGTTGGATTCGCGCCTCCTTACGAGCGCCATGGACGCCGCGGAAGGGACGGGGATGCTCCGCCAGGAAGGCGATGGCTATGCGTTCGCACATGCCCTCGTCCGGCGGGCCATCTACGACGAGATGAGCGTGCCCCGCCGGCGCCACCTCCACCTGCGCGCCGCGGAGGCGACGCAGTCCCTCAACACAGGGGATGGGGACTCGCTTCTCGTCGTCATCGCTCACCATTGGCGGCTCAGCGGACATCCGGAGCGCGCCACCGGGCACTTGCTTCGGGCCGGCGACGCCGCGGTTCGGCTGACGGCATGGGAAGAGGCGGCGCGGCACTGGGAGGCGGCACTCGAGTGCATGGAGCAGACCGGACAGCCGCCGGAACGCCGCGCCCGCCTGCTCGAAGGCCTGGGCGACCTCTACTTCCTCAGCAGCTTCCAGGCCCACCCGAGCGTCGAACGTTACCTGCGGGCGAGCACGCTCTATGAGAGCGCCGGCGACCTCGTCGCTTCCGCCAGGGCCCGCTCGCGGGCCGGGCGGAGCCTGGCTTTTCCCTCCTTCGGATTCGACTACCCGGCGGCTCTTGATCATCTGCGGGCGGCGGAGAAAGTGCTGAGTGCCGAGCTCCCAAGCCTGGAGCTAGGAGAGCTGTACGCCGCCATCGCTCACGCCGAATCGCATGCCCTCCGTAACCGCCCTGATGAAATGGTCAGGGCAATGCGATCACTGCAAGAGATTGCCGAACAGCTGGACAACGAGTTCCTGCGCGACTTCCTCCGCGTTCACGCCTGCCACCTGCAAGGACATTACCTCGGTCTGCAGGGGCATCTCGCCGAGGGACTCGCCCTTGAAGAGCGTGCGACCGAAACCGCCAGCGGATTGAAAGACAGGGGTGGGACCGCCAATCAATGGCCCGAACGGTGGCACGAGTTCTTGCTGGCCTACAGCAGCGACGACGGGAACCAGGCGGCGGCCGACACTGGTTCCCTGCAGTTTTCGAGGGTTTCCAGCAGGCCCGGGCTGGCCAACGGGACGGCAAACTGTTGCGGCTGGCAGTACCTGGACTTGCACGACCCCGTCGCGGCGAGGGCCAAGCACGAGCGCATCCGCGACGCCCAGGGCCGCTTCATATCCCCGTTCCTGCTCTTTGACCTCTTCTTAAGTGGGGACATCGCCACCCTCCGGCGGCTGATCGAAGGCGGCGCCTCAACGCTCAGCCCGATCAATCCCGAGACCATGATCAGCGCCCGGTTGTTGCTGGACTGGGTGGAAGGGCGTTGGGCGGAAGCCGAGAGTCACTACGCGGAACGCCTCCAGCAATGGGCTCAGGATGGGAGCAACAGTCTTATCGCCTGGACTGACCACCCGCTTCTTCGACTCGCCCGGATCAGAGGAGACGGGAAGACGGCGGAAGCTGCCGCCCGGCAACTGCTGGACATATCCCTCAGTGGCGGCGCGGTGAAGTACGAGTTCTATGCTCGCGCCGAGCTGGCCCTGCTGCTCGCCGAGAGTGGCCGCCTCTTCGAATCCGAAGCCCACCTTGCCCGCTGCCGCGAGGTACTCACCGCGGGCGAGGATTGGCGGGGCCTGGCTGGCCGGGCGATGCTTGCCGAAGGAGTCCATGCGGCGGCGCGCGGGCTGAGTACCGAAGCCGAGGCCCAGTTCATGCGGGCCATCGAGTGTTTCCGCCGCCTTTCCCTCCCCTGGGACGAGGCTGAGGCGTTCGAGATCTGGGCGAACGCCGGCCGCCGTTTGTATCGTGGCCGCACCCGGCGAGCGTTCGTTGCCGAGAGACTCGATTGCGCACGTGGCGTCTACGAACGCCTCGGCGCCGGCCAGCCCTGGTTCGACCGGCTGGATGCACAGGAACGCCGCCTTCTTGGAATTGCCAGCCCCGGTACCACCGTTGACCTGCCTGACGGCCTCACAATGCGTGAGATCGAAATCCTGCGCCTTGTTGCCGCCGGAGCCAGCGGCCGGGAGATAGGCGAACAACTGGTTCTCAGCGTACGCACCGTAGAGCGCCACATCGCCAACGTCTACTTGAAAACGGGGACCCACGGCCGCGCCCAGGCGACCTCCTATGCGCTCGGTCACGGTCTCGGCCCGCCGCCGCCCTGAGGCTCCCGACCTCGGTTCGATCCCGATGGCCCGGGCTGCCCTCAGCTTCGCCAGCCTGCTGCGACAGGCTGGTGGCGGTGTCCTTTCACCACCGCACGGTTCTGGAGCGCCTCGTGGCGCTCGATGTCGCCCACCAGACGGTGTTGAGGGGGCGGCCGGCCGGCGTGAAGTCGCGCGAGAGCAGGTCGATCCAGAGGGGCGAGGTCTCGGCGCCGGGAATCGTCGTCTTCCCCTCAGGTGAGACGAAGCGCTGCGTAGTCTCCGCCATTTCGCGGCGAGGCTGTTTTGCGCGGCCTTCCTAAGTTGCGCAATTCACCGGAAGCTCTCGCACCCCTCGAACAGCCATCGTTGAAGTCGCCGGCGAACTCGCCGGACGCGCCGGGCAAAGGCCGGCGACGCCCGGCGGGTGGCCGGTCAGCCGTCAGCTGGAGGGACAGATGCGACACCGATGAACCGCACACGACTGGCCGCCATGCGGCAACAACGCCTCTGGCTGCAATCAACGCCCAGAACAAGAAAGGAGATTCAGATGAACATCGAACGCAGGTCAGTTCGCAGCCTCTCGAACGAGCCCGCGGGCCACCTCTGGCGGAACGTGGTGGTCGCGGTCCTTGGCGGGGCAGTCGTCCTCGCCGCGATCGGCGGCGCCAGCGTCTGGTACCGGGGTGGCGCCGCCGAGGAATCCCAGGTTCAAGCTGTGACGGCGCCGGCCACCACCGGCGCCGCCGTCCGCCATCCTGCCGCCAGGAGCGCTCCCCACACCGTCTACGTCGTCGGCTCCGAAGAGCAGGCATTGGCGGTGTCAACAGCTCTCGGTGAATCCGCGGCGATCCGCAACGCTGCCGGCGAGCCGCCCCTGCTCGACGAAGTCGTCGTCGTGAATTCCGATGAGGAAGCCGCGGCGGTTAAGGACGCGATGGCCGAACTCAACCGCATCCTTGACTCGCAACGCCTGCCCGAGAACCTGGTGGTCGATCTTCGCGGCAACTGATGACGACGGTCAGGGTGCCTGTCCCGCGCTCCTGACCGTCGTCAATGCCCGGTGCGAGGGTTCCCCGAGAACGTCAGACATCAGACAAAGGAGAAGAGAACGTGAAGAGTCGAATCAAATACGTTGTAGGGCTGGCTGTCGCGACCATGGCCATCATGGCCGCGACCACACCCTTGCTGGGCGCTCAGGCGGCGGGCAGCGATCAGCCATACGCCTTCAAAACAATCGACGCCACCAACGGCGCCAGCACCTGGGTGATGGCTAACAACGCGAGCGGCGAGATCGTTGGCTACTATTCCGACGCAAACAAAGTGTTCCACGGGTTCCTGCTGCGTGCGGGCGCGTTCACCACGCTCGATTTCCCCGGTAACGACGTCGCCTGGACGCAGGTGGCGGCTATCAACGACGCAGGCGACACGGCAGGCATCTATTCTCTGAAGAGTCCAGCGCCTGCCGGCAACGTGCACGGGTTCTTGCGGACCAGTGCAGGCGAGTGGTCAACCCAGGACTATCCCGAGGGTACCCACCTCATGGCTGGTGGCGCCTATGGCATTCTTGCCGACGGCACCGTGGTCGGCTGCTTCCACGATGGCAACCCGCCAACGGCGATGTTTGGCTACGCGAAAGGACCGGGGGGAGCGACGAGCTTCAACTACCCGCCCGATGCGCCGTTTGCCATGCACTACGGGGTCACACCGGATGGCAAAACGGTCGTCGGCGGATACTTGCTCGGCAAGAATCAGCCGGACAACTGGCACGGGTACGTGTTCGACAGTGGCAACGTCGTTTCGTTCGACGTGCCGGGGAAGGCCGGCACCCAGGCGATGGGCATAAGTCCCGGGCGGTCGGTCGTCGGCGTGTACAAGGTCCTGGCGGGCACGACTTGGTTCGCGCACGGGTTCGTCGCCAACACCCGTGGATCCCTCGACCCCACGGGTTGGAGCTTCGCCATGGTTGACGTTCCAGGAGCGGCGCAGACGATCGTCCGCAGCCTGAACGCAAACGGCGAGTTGGCCGGGTACTACGTCGATGCGGGCGGCGCGACTCACGGATTCCTGGCGACGGCGGGGGCAGACAGTGCCCCGGCCGCCACACCGCCACCGGCGGCGCCGGCTCCGCCGAACACCGGGACGGGCAGAGCCGTGCCGGCCAGCTACTCCCCGCTTATGGCGCTCGGCGCCGCCCTGCTGGCGCTCTCGGTGGTGACGGTTGGCAGCAGGGTTGCACTTCGCAGGCGGGCCCGCTGACAGCACGTGGCCGCCCCGGCCTGACAACCGGTGGCCCATTCGACGACTGAGAAGGCCCTCGCAACGAGGGCCTTCTCCCCGTGGCCAGGCGACTGGCGAGGCTGGCCACGGGGCGGTTTTGCGGGTGCACAAAGCGGACGATCCTCGGCCGCCTCGCTGCCGGAGCGTGACGCCGAAAGCTGCGTGCAGACCAGACCGGCCGGCACATTGTGCCGGCCCGTTCGTTTAGCTCGTGATGGCCCCCACCGAGGCGCTCGACACGCTCCGCGCGTATTTGGCGAACACACCCTTGGTGTAGCGCGGCGGGAGCGGCTTCCAGGCGGCGCGGCGGCTGGACAGCTCGGCCTCGTCGATCGCGATGTCGAGCCGCCGGTTGGGGACGTCGAACGAGATCGTGTCGCCTTCGCGGACGAGCGCGATCGGTCCGCCGACCGCCGCCTCGGGGGCGACGTGGCCGGCCATCAGGCCGCGGGTGGCGCCGCTGAAGCGGCCGTCGGTAAGGAGCGCGACCGACTCGCCGAGGCCTTCGCCAACGAGCGCCGCGGTCACGCCGAGCATCTCGCGCATGCCGGGGCCGCCTTTCGGGCCCTCGTTGCGGATGACGACAACGTCGCCGGCGTGAATCCGGCGCTCGGAGACGGCCTTGAAGGCGTCCTCCTCGCATTCGAAGACGCGGGCGGGGCCGCGGTGCTGCATCCGTTCGTGGCCGGCGACCTTGATGACGCAGCCTTCGGGCGCGAGGTTGCCCTTGAGGATGACAAGGCCGCCGGTGGCCTTGAGCGCCTTGTTGACCGGGAGGATGACGTCCTGCCCGGGCTCTTCCTCGGCCAGCGCCGCTTCCTCGGCGATGGTCCGGCCGCTGACCGTTGCCTGGGAGCCGTCGAGCTTGCCGGCTTCGAGCAGCCGCTTCGCGAGGAGGCGCGTGCCGCCCGCGCGGTCCATGTCGAGCGCGACGTAGCGGCCGCCGGGTCGGAGGTCGCCGATCAGCGGCGTGTCGTCGCTGACGCGGTCGAAGTCGTTGATGTCGAGCTCAATCCCGCATTCGTTGGCCAGAGCGAGGAGGTGGAGGACCACGTTCGTCGAGCCACCGGTGGAGGCGGCGCAGCGGATGCCGTTCTCGAACGAGCCCTTGGTCAGGATGTCGAGCGGCTTGAGCCCGCGGTTGAGGACGTCCATGACGAGCTGGCCTGCTTCGAAGCCGATGCGGTCCTTGCGGGCGTCGGTCGCGCCAGGCCCGCCGCTGCCCATGGGCGCGAGGCCGAGGAACTCCATGACGGTGGCCATCGTATTCGCGGTGTACTGGGCGCCACAGGCGCCGGCGCCGGGGCAGGCGGCGTCTTCGATGGCTTCGAGCTGCGCGTCGGTGATCTTGCCGGCCGCGTGCGCGCCGACGCCTTCGAAGACGTCCTGGATGGTGATGTCCTTGCCGTCGAGCTTCCCGGGGGCGATCGAGCCGCTGTAGAGGATGATGCCGGGAAGGTTGAGGCGGGCGAGCGCCATCGCACCGCCGGGAATCGTCTTGTCGCAGCCGACGATGACGACCGCGGCGTCGAAGGAGTAGCCGATTCCGCAGAGCTCGATCGAGTCGGCGACGACCTCGCGGCTGATGAGCGAGGCCTTCATGCCCTCG
>JAKALX010000161.1 GCA_021823905.1 Chloroflexota bacterium
ATAACGGATAACGAGATCTACCGGTACCTGCCCACGGTCTTGGTCGGAACGATCGACAAGTTGGCCACGCTCGGGATCCAGCGAAAGCTCGCGCAGGTGTTCGGGCGCGTTCAGGGTAGATGTCCCGTTCACGGCTACTACTTCTTCCGCTGCACTCAGCGAGGCTGCACCGTGACGCCCCTCGTGCCCGGCGGCGTTGCTGGCATCACTGGCCCAAGCATCTTGGTGCAGGACGAACTCCACCTGCTTCGGGAAGGGCTCGGGACCTTCGACAGCCACTACGAGACGTTCGCCCAGGAGCTGACGCGACGGATGGGCAATCCCGAGCTCAAGCTGATCGCTTCGTCAGCAACGATCGAAGCATTCCAACGTCAAGTTGAACACCTATACGGACGCGACCCGGGTGAGGGGCGCGTCTTTCCGGGTGCCGGCCCAAAGCTCGGAGAATCCTTCTATGCAGGGACCATCGAAGTCCCGCAGCGCATCTACGTCGGCGTGCTTCCGCACAACAAGACCCTCCTCAATAGCGTCCTCGAGCTGCTCGAGAGCTACACGGCCGCCGCGCATCAGCTTCGCGTGGCTCCGACAAGCCCCGTCACGCTTCCGACGGGCGTCGTTCCGGGAACTGCTGCGTGGGACGGCCTCCTCGACCTCTACTGCACGAGCTTGATCTACTTCTTGGCGAAGCGTGATCTCGACGCGGCCAGCAACGACATCGGCGCTGATTTGAGCCCGAACCTACAGGCGCGCGGACTCCCTGCGGTCACCCAATTCCACCTGACGAGCGAGACGCGAACAGACGAGGTTGAAGCAGCGCTTGATCACCTCCAGACCCCGGGGGTCGTTGGCGAGATGGACGCCGTCCTGGCCACGAACATGGTCAGTCATGGGGTTGACGTGGACCGGTTCAATGCCATGTTCTTCCACGGCATGCCGCGACAGACCTCCGAGTACATCCAGGCTTCGAGCCGCGTCGGGAGGCGTCACTGTGGGGTTGTGTTTGTCGTGATGCATCCGGCCCGGGAGCGCGATCAGAGTCACTACGAGTACTTCGGCAAGTACCACGAGTTCCTGGGACAGCTGGTCGAGCCTGTCGCGATCAATCGGCACGCCACCTTCGCCATGGATCGCACAATTCCCGGGCTCTTCATGGCCGAGCTCCTGCAATTCGTTGCCACCTCCGGTACGGAGAACCCTGGCAAGTTCTCGCAGCTCGACTTCGTGAAGACGAAGGTTTCGATGGGAGCGATCACAGCCGGCACGATGTCGCCGATGCTCGAAGCGGCCTACGGTCCAAAGGCGAACGATGTGCCGATCAGAGTCAGTCGGCTTGTCGATCAGATCGTGCAGGCCGCCGGCATCTCAATGGTATCCGACGCCCTCATACCGCCCCCACTAAGGAGCCTCAGGGAGGTAGATGAGAGCGTCGACATCGAGCTCGACAGCGACGCAACAACTTGGTCGAGTCGGGGGTAGTCGACCGTGGGTAAGCGCATCCCGCGCGGCAAGAACCAAGTCCTGCTCGGTCTCCTCCCGGGTCGGACGATGGACGTCAAGTCGGCGATCGTTCGCATCGATCGCGTGTCCGGCGCTCACCGGACCGACCTGAGCCTCTCTACAGTCCTAACTCGGGTTTATGAGGAGGCGCGTCAGTGGCCGCCTGAGCATCGGCCGGGCTTTCGCGACGGGATGACGTCGTCGAGCGGTGATTTCGTACTGATCGATCCAAAGCACGCCGACGCGAAGCTGTTTCCGCTCGTGTTCTGGTGCCAGAACCGGACCTGCGGCGCGATCGTCGACAAGACCAATCGGTCGGAGTTGCCAAGCTCGCTGTGCCCTCAGTGTCGGAGCGGCACTCTAAGGCAGTTGCGGTGGGTCCAATACCATCGCTGCGGGGATCTGCGACCGCTGAAACCACCCATTACGTGCAGAGCATGCGGGGGGCGTCGATGGCGCTTGGACCTCAGGGGTAGCGAGCGGCTTGCCTCCTTCCGTTGGGTCTGTGGTAACAGCAAGTGCCGACAGGCCACGCCCTTGTTCGCGGGAAGGTGCCCGGCATGCGCTTGGCCAGACCCAGCGGAGCAGCAGGCGAACATCGATGTCCACCGTGCGAGCCGCGTGTACTACACGCAGACAACGACGCTCCTCAATGTTCCGAGTCGTAGCTACGAGGCGCTGTTAGCGAACCCGGGTCGCGGGGCCCTTGTGGCATCGAAGTTCATTGGCCTTCCGGAAGCCGCGGGAGTACGCCTCGCTGACATGGCCGGTTCTCATGCCGTGCCCCAGCCGCCCGCTGCTCCTGCTCTCGATCTCGAGGAACTTTTCGCTGGCAGTCCGAACGTCGACGAGGTGCGGCGGCGGCTCGAAGCACGCCAAGCCCAGGCTCCCGCCATCGCTGCCGCGCCCGAGTGGAAGGCGTTGGTGGAAGAGCGTACAGGTGTACCTATTGACGTTTGGGACGCGGCAGCGCCGCGCATCCTGGACGCGCTGCTGCCACGGGAAGAAGGGGACTATCGAGACACCTGGGGTCCAGCGGCGATGCGGCCTGCAGGGAGCCCCGTCACCTCGATCGACATCGGGCTCGAGAAGGTCTCGCTCCTGTCGGATTTTCCGATCTTGACGGCAGCATATGGGTACACGCGCGCGGACGCCCAACCGGGGTCTGCTCGGCTGAATTCGTTCTCGCCGGACGCTGACCTCGGCGGAAAGCGGCCGATCTTCGTCGATGAGATCGGGGCCGACGCGTTGGTCCTGACGCTGGACCGACAACGTGTTCTTCGGTGGCTTGGTGCGAACGGATGGGTTGCGGCTCTACCGGCAGGCACAGACCAGATCGCCACGGAGAAGGGCTACTTCGTCGAGCTTCTGACGGGCGCCGAACTTCGAGCGACCGTGCCTGCGAGTGCCCCGGCAGTCCGGATGACATTCGGGCTATTGCACACACTCAGCCACTTGGCAATCCGTCAGGCCGGCGTGCTTTCCGGACTCGAAAGGACGAGCCTCTCCGAGTATCTGCTCCCCCAAGCGCTCGCGACGGCGGTGTTCTGTAGCCATCGTTTTGGCGCGACAATCGGAGCCCTGACTGCTCTGTACGAAGACGCGCTAACACAGTGGCTTGGGATGATCCGCGACGCCTCTCGTTGCGTGTACGACCCGGTCTGCCACGAGGATGCCGGCAGTTGCCATGCCTGCAGCCACCTCGCTGAGACCAGCTGCAGGTTCTTCAACCTCAACCTAAGCCGCGCCTTCTTGTTCGGTGGGCCAGAGGCTCGCCTTGGCCGCGTTGAGGTCGGCTATCTCGACCCCGCATTGGACTAATCGTCGGTGCACCCGTCCGAGCGAGACCATGTTCAGCTCGTCCTGACGCTTCCGGGCACCGGCGGCGAGGTTCTGTACGGTCGCCGAACACGCCTAACGATGGGAGTTCTCGTTGAGCTGTTCACGCATGCGTCCTGGTCCGTTGTGCTGGGCGCTCCGTTCATGCAGTGGGGTCACGGTCTTTCGAGCGGCCCGCTCGCAATTGCCGCGAATGCGGCGTTGAAGCGCGGCATTTCCGTTGACATCCTCGGCACAGAACACGGCTTGTCATCCATCAACCTGAGCAGCCTCCGCGACGGAGCCGCCGGGTCGTTGCGGCTGTGGGTGGCGGCCGAGGCTGCCACTGAAAGCAGCAAGCTCGGCTTTCACGCCAAGTTCTGTCTGGCTGACGAGAGCGACGCATACATCGGGAGCGCAAACTTCACCGGACCCGGCCTCGAGTCTCAGCTCGAGATTGGCGTGCTCGTGTCCGGTCCCATTGCTCGGCAGGTTCGCGAGGTCTGGGAAGTAGCCTGCAGTTCCGGGTTCGTGATCCCCTTCGACCCGTCGGGGTGACCAGCCGAAGTCGCGGAAGACAGCTCCTCGTGTGTTGAGACGGGCGGAGGGTCCCTGGCCTTGGCGGCCCGGTTCTGCCCCTGCCCCGTATCTGTTGTCGCCGCGCGACATGTACACGAGCACGTACACAGAGTCCCCGGTCCGGTCTCCCCGAGCGGCCTAGGGTCTCGTCATCTGGGCATGATCAGGCGCTCCTCGGACGGGTAGGCCATCGAACGAGCGTCGGCGATGGCCCGAACGCCGCTCGTGGCCGTGAGGGCCAGGGAGCCGGGTCCAGTACGAGGTGGCGCTCCCCGCTCAGCCCTCGTGTCTCGAACCACGGCTCGACAGGCGCTTGCTGGCCGTAGCATTGAGCGCAAGCACTGACCCGAGCGTCATGCTACGCCAGCTGCGGGAGGACAGACTTTGGGCTCGCTCCACATCTTGTGCAGCCACCTTGATCCACCGGAGTTGTCAAGGAAGGAGGGCCCGCAGACCGAGGCCCTCGAGGTAGTCGTCGCCCAGTACCGTCTCGCGGTCGAGACGCAGATGCACTTCAACAAGCTGATCCTGCAGACCCGAACGCTGGGCGTCAGTGCGGCCGTCGTGCTGATAGGCACGGCGCTTCTGTTTCGGAGCCAGTACCCGAACGCGCCTGAGATCAGCATATTCGGCCTTGCCACAATCACGCCCGCGGCACTGATGGTCACCTTTGGGCCAGGCTTGCTCCTCCTCTCGTATCTCATGGATCGTCGCTACTACATGGCACTCCTCGGTGGCGTGAACAGATATGTCTACAGGCTGGAGTCGCAACTCGAATCGGTCCAGATCGCGGGCGTCCAGAACGCATTCCGCCAAGCGACCGACATTCGCGAAGCGTTCGGGCACATCCACGGGGCGTCGACCAAGTACGTCAACATGGCATACCTGCTCGTCCTTGCTGCCGAAGTGCTCGTAATCGCAATCCTCTGGACCAGCCGGTGACGAGCCCCCCCTATGCCGTCGCGATCGATCTCGACGGCGTCGTGGTCGATTTCATCTCAGGATTCCGAGACGAGGTCCGCCGAGCCTACGGCGTCGAGATCCGGGAGGAGGAGATTACTGCACACGACCTCAACCTCGTGTTGGGTGTCTCCCGCGACGAGGCGCGCGACCTCGTCCTTCGCACGCTGGCTCGAGACGATCTCGACCTGTACTCGGGCGCGGAACGCGGGCTTCGGCATCTCGTTGACGCCGGCGTGGAGGTGCACCTCGTAACGTCCCGGGCGAGCTGGCAAGGCCGTAGCCAAGAACGCACTATCAGCTGGCTGGGCAGACGCGGGATCAATCATCCGGTCCACTTCGCGAGCCTAGACGAGTCAGCGGAAGGCCAGAAGTATGCAGTGGCAGCACGTCTCGACTGCTTCGTCGATGACAACATCGCGGAGCTGATCGGCGCGATGGAACATAGGGGGGAGACCCGACTCCTCATCGTCTTCGACCACCCCTGGAACCGATGCGTCGATGCCAGATCACGACTAACTCGAGTCCGGGATTGGTCGTCGCTTGTGGCCGCGATCAGCGCAGCCAGCGGTCGCCACCCGCACCACGGTTGAGCTCGTCCCGCCACGCGTCAATCGCCCGCACCTCGGATGAGTTCTCGTCGGCCGTCGCAGGTGGCCTCACAGCGACAGGCCAAGCTGGACAGGTAGCACGTCGAGCAGCTCATCAAAGCGGTCGATGGCCCTCGATGGCTGTACGCCACCTACCGCGTAGACCCGCTCGATCGCGTCGTCACCCCAATGCGTCACCCGCAGGAGCGTGTCCATGTTCTCTTGCTCGTGAGTCATGCCGTATCTGGCCCAGATCCCCTGGGCTCCGATCTCAAGCGCGGGACGGATGTCCTTCTCGAGGCTGTCGCCGACAACCCAGGCCCTGTCGGGTGGGATCCCGATGTCGTGCAGCACTGCTCGAAACGTGTGTGTATTGGGCTTCAGGAGATCCTTCGGAAAGGACCACGTACGCGGGATCCGGCTTTGCCATTGCCGATGCTTGACGTAGGGGTTGTCGTCTGCGGCCTCGAAGCCCTCCCAGGCTGCCAGTCCCGCGAAGAGGTGGTCGAGTCGGAGCTGCGCCAAGCGCCGGGTTGTGAGGAAGAGGGGGGCATTTGTGACGCCGACAACGGCGATGCCGGCCGCCGCAACCGCCTGCAATGTCTCCTTGACGGCTGGATACGGCTGCAGGCGAGCCTCCCTGACCCGGTTGTATGCCCCCTTCACTCGGCGGACGAGGGCATCCAGTTCGGTTGGCGCCAGTCCGCGCGCCAACTCAAGCTCTTGCACCGAGAACTGGTACTCGACAGAACCATGTCGCGCGTACACCTCGCGGAACTGGGCAGTGACTTCGTCCTCGGGGGCACCTAGCTGCCCATGGATCACATGGACCATCGAGCGGAAGCAAGGCGCCCAGAAGTCCACCCAGCTGTAGAGGGTGTCGTCGAGGTCGGTCAGCAAGGCTGACGTGTAGTCCACTAGACGGCCCGCCCTAGGTCGATTGCGGGCTCAGGTCATCAACCAACCAGAGCGTGGCGTCTATGTCACGAAGGTCCTCAGGTGAATCGACCCGCTGATCTGTACCCGGGCCTGCAGTTTGCGTCTTCACCTGGGTGGGAAAGGCGACTAGTCGTAGCCGCCCCGGTTGCCACGGCTCATCGACAATGGAATCTAGCCTGAACCATGCAGGATATCGGCCGCGACTGTAGTAGAAGGGGGCCTTCTGCACCTCTGGTGCGCCCAATCCGGCTTCTCCTGGAGCGACGCGGATGTCCCCGATGGAGCAGGAGTGAAGCGCGCCGCCCCCTGAGTCGAAGAGGAGCGCCCTGATCAGGCCCCCACCTTCGGTGATGCCAATGAGCTGTGCGAACAGCTCACGCGGAACACGCTCGTACTGTCTCATCCACCAACCCCACCACACGTAGCCGTACTGTTTGATTAAGAGGCGATGCTCCCGGATAGTCCCCCCGGGCTCGGTGACCAGATCACGGTATCTGAGCATTACGAGTGGAGTCACAAACCACCTCGGACCAGGTCCCTATGCTCGGGACAGCCACAAAGGATGAAGGGCGTGAACATAGCTGCCGCCGACCATCCGAATCCGTCCCGCGCTGACAAGCTGCTCCACCCACGACGGGTGCTGGAACGCAGCGTCGACGTCGAACGGGACCTCGAAACCGGAGGGGCCGAGCGCCTCCTCGCAGCGGAGTTCGCGTGGGATCAGCGAGACCACATCCGGGAGCGACACCTCGCTGGCCATAAGCAGCATCCGGCCAGACTCAGTGAGCATCGTGCTTGCGGACCGCAGCAGCACTGCGACAAGCGAAAGCCCGGCAACCGCCGATGCACGGTACCGAGCTGACTCGAACCGGAGGCTGTCGGGCGGGTCGGGGATGTACGGCGGGTTGCAGACAATCAGGTCAAACGGTCGCGGAAACAACTCACACTCGAACGCGGCGTGAGACAGAAACCTGGTCGCTGTTGACGGAAAGGCATTGATGTTCAGGTTCTTGTCGGTGCACGCGACGGCACGAAAGTTCGTGTCGATGGCGAATAGCTCCTCGAGAGCTTGAGCATGACACGCAACTGAAGCACTGAGCATGCCGCTACCACTGCCGACCTCGAGGACGCGGCGAACCGGCGAAGGTTCGGCCGTGAGGTACCCGCGGAGGATCTCGGCCAGGACGAGCGTGTCGATACTCGGGCCAGACACGGTGGATTCGGTGCGTCGATCGACGTGAATGAGCGTCCCGGCATGCGCAATGACCTTGTGGCCACTCTCAACGATGTTCTTGATGCGGTTGCGCGTCCGAGGGGTGGTCGCGCTGCCACTTATTGCCCACAGGTCGAACGCCGCACGTGGGTTGTCGATGACGGCGACCGGGGTCAATTCAGGCACGGGGCCGGAGAACTCATAGTCGACGACGATGCACGTTGACAGGCCTGCAACGTATGCCAGTACGCCGCCGTCCAGCGGGAGGTCAGCCCGCACGCGTGCGCGCTGCAGCGAGTCGGACAGCACCCGCGAGAAGTGGTCACACGTGATGAAGAGGATCTGCGTGGCGGGGGAGGCGCCAAGGGGCGAGTGCTCCACGTCGCGCCTCCAATCATCGATGTGCTCAAGCCACCAAGCTAGGCTGGTGGCTGGCCCGTCGAAGATCCGG
>JAKALX010000162.1 GCA_021823905.1 Chloroflexota bacterium
CCTTGGCTGGGGATTGCTCGGCCCCACGCCCGGCCCCGGCGGCGATAGCGAATGGATCAAGGCGATGATCTACTCGGTCGCCGTGCTCGTCATCGCCTGCCCCTGCGCGCTCGGGCTCGCCACGCCAACCGCCATCATGGTCGGGACCGGCATGGGCGCCGAGCGCGGCATCCTCATCAAGAACGCCGAGATCCTCCAGCGCACCCGGTCGCTGAACGCCATCGTCCTCGACAAGACGGGCACACTCACTCAGGGCCGCCCGCAGGTCACCGAGACCGTCCCGCTGGGTGACTGGAGCCCCAACGACGTGCTCACCCTCGCCGCGGCCGCCGAGGCCGGCAGCGAGCATCCCCTCAGCCGCGCCGTCGTCGATTCCGCCGTCGATCTGGGGATCGAGGTGCCCGCGGCGACAGAGTTTGAGTCGTTCACGGCCCGAGGCGTCTCCGCGCGCGTGAACGACCGCCTCGTGCAGGCCGGCAACCGGGCGCTCTTCGCCGAAGCCGGGCTCGCCCTCCCCGACGCTGCCTTGGCGCAGATCTCCAGGCTCGAGGAAACGGGCCGGACGGTGATCCTCGTCGCCGTCGACGGCACGATCGCCGGGCTGCTCGGGCTGTCTGACGACGTTAAGCAGAACGCCCCCCGGGCCGTGAAGGCGCTCCACGACCTGGGCCTCCGCGTCATCATGATGACGGGTGACAACGAGCGCGCAGCCGCAGCCGTTGCGGCGAGTGCCGGCGTCACCGAGTTCCGCGCCAACGCGCGCCCCGAAGACAAGCTCGCGCTGGTCAAGGAACTCCAGGCCCAGGGCCTCCAGGTCGCGATGGTCGGCGACGGCGTCAACGATGCTCCCGCCCTCGCTCAGGCCGACATCGGCATTGCCATGAGCACTGGCACCGACGTCGCGATCGAAGCCGGCGACATCACCCTCCTCAACGGGGACGTCTCGAAGATCGCCGAGGCGATCGCGCTGAGCCGCGTCACGCTGGGCGCCATCCGCCAGAACCTCGTCTGGGCGTTTGGCTACAACGTCATCGCGATCCCGGTCGCGGCGGCCGGGCTGCTGAACCCGATCATCGCCGGCGCGACGATGGCCATGAGCTCCGTCAGCGTCATGGCCAACAGCCTCCGCCTGCGCACCAAAGCGCGCGGTATCGCGGAAGCGAGCGGGAACCCCTACGGCGGTCCCTCGGTTAGCTTCCTCGTCGCGAACCGGGCGCCGATCTTCTCCATGAGCGCGGCGGCGCTGGTCCTCGCCGTCCCGCTGGTCGTGTTTACCGGCATCGATCGGGGCTGGTTCGGATAGGGCCGGCGCGTCGGCTCGCTGCCGTCCGTTTCATCGGTGCCCTGCTACACTTCTTGGCATGAAGCGAGCCAGCACCCGCCCCGTCCGCGCCGGAACCGTGACCATCGGTGGCGGACACCCGATCGTCGTCCAGTCGATGTGCGCGACCAAGACGCAGGACGTCGAGGCGACGACCAACCAGGCGCGACTGCTCCACGAAGCGGGCGCCGGCCTCGTTCGCATCGCGATCGACAGCGCGAAGGACGTCGAAGCTCTGGCGAAGATCCGCGCGAACGTTCCCGAAGCCAACATCGTCATCGACCTGCAGGAGAACTACCGGCTGATTTCGCAGGTCGCTCCGCTCGTCAGCAAGGTCCGCTACAACCCCGGGCACCTCTATCACCACGAAAAGTCCAAGACCGTGCGAGACAAGGTGGCGTTCATCGCCGAAACGGCGTTGAAGAACGACATCGCCCTCCGTGTCGGCGTGAACTGCGGCTCCGTCGATCCGGAGATGGCCGCAAGATTCGATGGCGCCGACGAGCCACGCCTGGCCGGCGTGACGGCCATGGTCGAAAGCGCGCTCGAGCATTGCCGGATGCTCGACGACCTCGGCTTCACTCGCTACGTCGTCTCGATGAAGGACAGCGACCCGCGGAAGGTGATCGAAGGCAACGTCCGCTTCGCCGCCGCGCGCCCTGATGTCCCACTGCACCTCGGCGTCACCGAGGCCGGCATGCCGCCCGACGGGGTTATCAAGACACGCATCGCCTTCGAGCAGCTGCTCAGCCGCGGCATCGGCGACACCCTCCGCGTCTCTCTGACGCTTCCCTTCGCCGAGAAGTGGCGCGAAGTCGAGGCCGGGAACCAGATCATCGCCGACGTCGAGGCCGGCCGCTTCCGGTCGGTCCCCGTCTTCCAGGACCACGGACTCAACATCATCAGCTGCCCGAGCTGCAGCCGCGTCGAGAACGAAGCGTTCATCGAGCTGGCGATGAAGGTGAAAGAGATGTCCGCCTACGCGAAACCCTACGACGTCACCATCGCCGTAATGGGCTGCCGCGTGAACGGCCCGGGTGAGACCGACGACGCCGACCTCGGCCTCTGGTGCGCGCCGAACTTCGTCAACCTCAAGCGCGGCCAAGAGGAGCTGGGCGCGTTCCCCTACGACGCCGTCCTCGACCGCCTGAAGATTGAGCTTGATGCCGTAATCGAAACGAAGAAGCCGCTGACCGCCGTCTGAGCCCTACGGACGACGCCCCTGTGACCGCCGCGACATCGCCTCGGCCATGCCTCCGCGCTCATCAACCATTGCTCGCAAAACGCGGCAGGTCGTCCGCAGCGCGTCTTCGCCGACCCGGTCGGCTAGCTCCATCGCGATTTCGCCGGTTGCCCTGTCCGTCGCGTCGACCGTCTGCCGGGCTGCCGTCGTGAGGTGAATCACCTTGACGCGGCGATCACTCTGCGACTGCTCGCGATATGCATAGCCGCCGAGTTCGAGGTCGTCGATCAGGCTCACCGCGGCCTGCTTGCTGATCCCAAACTGCCGCGCCAGCGCCGTGATCGTCATGGTGTCTCCGGCCAGCGCGCGGAGAACGTAGTCCTGGTTCGGGCGAACCTCGCGGCAACCGGCCTGGTGCAAGCGCTCGGACAGCCGCTCCCAGAACGCCCGCGAGGCCGCCGTCAAGAGCACGCCGAGATCAGCGCCGGTCTCGCTCATGGCCGGAAGCATACTTCGTTTGGGGCGAAGGATCATCAGTATCTTAATAATCAGCGCCCTGTTACTTCGGTCGGCGCGAAACGAGCCCGCGCGCTGGCGGGCTCGTTCGAATGCGTTGGTGGACGCGCGGGAGAGTCGAAGTCGCCTAACTGGGCTGCGTGCCCCCGCTGAACCGTGCAAGTCGTATCTGACAGCGTCTTTCGTTCGGCCAGGGCGCGGTGTCCGAGAAGGAGCCGACAACACCCGATGGTTCAGGGGCGCGTTTTCACCCGTGCCAGGTCCTCCCGGCGCAATCCGAGCTCGTTCGCCAATCGCTGATCGGCCTTTTGGAAGAGGTCGTGAGCGATGTTGTAGCACGAGGGGTGCCAGGATTTCCCGTGGCGGAAGATAGACACGCTTTGCTCGTCAATTCGCTCTCGGCAGTGGGCGCAGTTCATCGCTACGATTGCCTCCATCTCGATCGTCGGGATGCCCCCAGGACTCCTGAGAGGCACGAGGCGGTGTTCACGGCGGGAGTAACCGAGTGCCCCGGCCCGATTGATCGGCGGTCCGGGGCACTCTTCACAGGTCACGCCCCGCGCGTGCGGCGGGGTGCCAGCCCCCACACTTCCCATCGGCGCATTCGAGAGGGCCGCGGCATCCGCGTCGCGTTCCTGAGTTCGTCGGCAACCCGCTGACCGTCGCGGCTGATGCGGAATGCCTGTACGTCTCGCTCGTGCTGTTCCGCGCTCGCCCTGGCTTCTCCGATCAAGTCGAAATTCACTTTGCTTGCCTCCTCGCGGTGGTGTGGTTCACCACCCGCAGCAGGAAGGTAGCGTGATACCGCAGGGGAGACTGTGAAGTGGTTCACATTGCAGAGAATGTGGGGAAAAGGGCCGGTTCGCACCGGCCCCAGATTCCGACATTGGCGGAGACGCGGGAGAGTCGAACTCCCCCAGCTGGTCCGCTGGCGCCCGCTGGGACCCGCATTTTGAATCTAGGATGACTCTAGGCCACCGCTGGAACCCGCTGCTTTTCGCTGGGTGAGCGCTTAGCTATCGGGCGCCGTCTGTGTACGTTGTGCCACCGTCCGAGGCCTCTGAGAGCCCAGGCTCTTCACGCCGGGCCACCCCCATCAGGAATAATCATCCCTTCCGCAAGGAGTGCCTTGAGTTCCATAGCCACACCCTCCACGTCCGAGTAGACCGATCCGAAGGTCACGCCGATCCGACGAAGGGCTAGTCGAAGGGCGCGCTTTGCCGATGCGGGCACGAGGTAGGCGGGAACAGCATGCT
Source organism: Chloroflexota bacterium (assembly GCA_021823905.1). Lineage (GTDB taxonomy): Bacteria > Chloroflexota > Dehalococcoidia > Tepidiformales > Tepidiformaceae > JAKALX01. Next base: position 4,277 of record JAKALX010000162.1, read on the forward strand.
TGGTCAAGTCTCCGCTGTCCGCTGGGTGGAAGGTGAAGCACGACTCCTGTGAGCGCATGCGAGCCAACTTCAAACCTGGAACCACAGGCAGAACGCCGTCCAGAAGACGGGGGAACATACGGTACCCCGCCACCTCTGCCTTGCGGAGCCACTCTTCATCCGGGCCGTATTCCGGCGAAACAAACGGCGGGTCGAAACGCTGGAAGAGAATCTTGAGTTGACCAACCAAGCATTCGTCGGTCTCAGGGACTGGTGCTGGCCTCATTCGGGGAACGCCCGGAGCGAGTTGGCCTTCGCCGATGAATCGATAGTAGTAGCTCTCTGATGGGATGATGCTCCAAACGACCCCATCCCTATCGTCCTCGCCCAAGGAGGCGAAGAAGAGAGCGACAAGGGGATTCGTCGTCCAGTCGAGCAACCTTGTGGGTAGCCCGTAATGTTGGGCCGCAAAGTAGACGGCAGCAAGGTCATCAACGTCTGGCAAGTGCGCTGCCACCTTCCGCCGAAACCGCCGATTAAGTTCGTACTCCGTGGCCCTGCCGGCGCGAACAGGGTCCGTGGGCCAACCCGCACCCAACCTCTTCATGCGGCTTGCAGCCGATGCCAAGAACGGTTCTCGGAGGACTCCGGGCAGGAGCCCCCACGAAGAGTCAGCCTGCCCCCGAAACCAAAGATCACTCGACAGGCCGAACATCCCTTCATGTTCAGAAAGGCTGGATAGCAGTCCGGCGATCGCCGTGGGCAATTCGTAGGCCATGCGGCGCGAGTTTACCCCGTGGGCGCCTTCTGCGATTCCCAACACAGCGGACACGGCCCCGACATCCGGGGGCTTTCCCGTCTCTTGGTCGCACCGGAGCGCTGTGCCGCTCTGACACGCCGGGAGGTCGCATGGGAAGACGCGGTCGGCGCGCGCCTGTCGGATCTGCTTGGCTCGTGATGGTTCCTTCGTCATGCGGGGCGGCGTGGGCGGCCAGGGCGCGAAGTCCGAAGGGCGGATGTCACATTCGAGAATGTGCCTTTTGTCACATTGGCCGCGCCTGGCCAGGGGCTAGCCTGCCGTCTGCAGCAATATCCCTGGTAGCACCCGCTGCATCGAGGGGCCCCGTCTGTCGGCGGGGCTTCGCGTTTGCCATGGAAGGGCGCCCGCGAGCCGAAACTCACGGGCGCCAGTGTTCGGACGGAGGACCGGCCTCTCCTCGAGATCGCGTTCAACGACCGACGGCAGCCGGGACCTTGGTCTGAGGGCCGACCAGATATGGCACGCGAAACGAGCCCGCGCGCTGGCGGGCTCGTTCGAATGCGTTGGTGGAGACGCGGGAGAGTCGAACTCCCGGTCCAGCGAAGTTCAGCTCCGGATTGTCCTACAGGCTTTCCCACCGATTGGATCTCGCCGGCGACTACAGTGGTGATCCCCATGCCAACCGGCCAGCCGATAAGTCTTTCGCGGACGGCATCGGCGTCGATCCGCGGCACCCTGGCATTGCAGCGCCCCGGGCAACCCCACCAGGACGAGGGCTGCGAGGGACGTCGTCACTTAATTAAGCGGCGAGAGCGAGTTGGTTGTTGCCAACTATTTTTGGACGCCTGATTTACGAGGGTGACATCCAACCTCGGCCTGCTATCCGGCTACCTAGCCCCCTGTCGAATCCTTTCGTCCCCGTGGAATCCCTCTATCGTACCATCGCCAATCGAACATGTGTACGGCCTGCGGTGGCGGCTCGCCGGGCCTTCCCCGTAGCATGACCACGATGCCCGACCGGCCCGTCATCACGCTCGACCTCGACGGCGTCATCTGCCGCCCGCCGTTCGGCATCAACCCCGGCCGCGGGCGAAACAAACGGCGCGACGGCCAGGGAACGAAGAGCCTCCTCTGGCGCACCGAGCGCTGGCGCTACGCCGGACGGAAACCGATGGCCGGCGCGGTGGAGGGCCTCCGCGCGTTAGCCGAAGCGTTCGAATGCCGGGTGGTGTCGGCCCGCTCCGAGGAAGCGCGCGAACTCACGGAGCGCTGGTTCGTCCGGCACTTCGGCTATCTGCCCGAGCTGAGCCTTCGCCCGGACTGGCGCGAGAAACCGGCCCAGTTCAAGGTGCGCCGCATTGCCGAGCTCGGCGCGATCGCCCACTTCGAGGACGACCCGCACACCGCGATGTGGGTCGCTGATCTGATCCCCGACGTCTTTCTCGTCGACTGGTGGCGCAACCGCTGGCTCGATCTGCCAAATGTGCACCGGATCCAGCGACTGTCCGACGCGTTGCCCCTGCTCAACACGAAACTGAACAGGTAAGCGCGAGCCGCACCACCGCAAGCCCGTAGGAGGAGCCAATGGACGACCACCGACTGGAGATCTGGACGAACGGCGCCGGCCTGCCGCGCACGTTCGTCGCGCGGGCACAGCAGGCCGAGGCGGCCGGCTTCGACGGCGTGACGATCGTCGATTCGCAGAACCTCTCCGGCGATTGCTACGTCGCGCTCGGATTGGCCGCCCATGCCACCGAGCGCATCCGCCTCGGCACTGGCGTCACAAACCCGTTCACACGGCATCCGGCCGTCACCGCCTGCGCCATCGCGACCGTACACGCCGAATCTGGAGGGCGGGCCGTCCTTGGCATTGGCCGCGGCGATTCCGCGCTCGCCCACCTCGGCTACGCCCCCGCGCCGATCGCCCTCTTCGAACGCTACCTGGAGCAGTTGCAGGGCTACCTGCGCGGCGAAGAGGTGCCTTTCGGGCCCGACGCCAACGTCGGGTCGCTCGGACTTGCGGTCGTGCCGACCGCGAGCCGCATCGAGTGGATCCGACCGGGCCGTTACCCGAAGGTGGTCGTCGACGTCGCTGCGACCGGCCCGCGGGTCATCCGGCTCGCCGCCCGGCTGGCCGACAGCGTCACGTTTGCCGTTGGCGCCGACCTCGCGCGCCTTCGTTGGGCGCTGGCGACGGCGAGGAAGGCGCGGGCGGATGCCGGCCTTGACCCGGACGGCATCGCCTACGGCGCCTACGTCAACGTCGTCGCCCACGACGACCCGGATGTGGCCCGGATTCTCGGCGAGGGCGGCCTCTCGCTCTTTGCCCGCTTCTCGGCGATGTACGGCTCCGCCACCGGACCGGCGAGCGCGGTCGAAAAGCAAGTCGCGGAGGCGGTTCACGACGCCTATGACATGACCCGCCACAACCGCGCGGGCAGCGCCCAGGCCGCGCAACTCACGCCCGAGTTCGCCCACGAGTACGGGATCTTCGGACCCACCAAGTACTGCGTCGAACGCCTGCAGGAGATCGTGGCCCTCGGCCTTCAGCGGCTCGTGATCGTCGGCCCGACGCGCGAGGCGAACCCGGCCGAGGCGTCGATGGCCGAAAGCCGCTTCGCCGAGGAAGTGATGCCCGAGCTCCGCTGACGCCTACTTCGGCAGCTCGCCGATCAATGCCCGGCGAAGCAGGAGCAACGCCGTCGTCACCGCCCGACGCTTCACTGCGGCCCGACCCTGGTTCATCGACATCGAGAGCGCCGCGAGTTCGCCGTTGGGACCGGCGACGCCAATGTGTACCGTGCCCGGACTCTTCCCTTCCTGCGGCTCGGGGCCGGCGACCCCGGTGATTCCCACGCCCCAGTCCGTTCGCAGTTTCGCCCGAACGGCCTCGGCCATCGCCTTCGCCGTTTCCTGGGAGATGACGCCGAACTCCTCGATCACCCCGGCATCGACCCCAGACTCGATCTTCAGGTCGGTCCAGTAGGTCACGATCCCGCCGCGGAAGTAGTCG
>JAKALX010000163.1 GCA_021823905.1 Chloroflexota bacterium
GCATCCCCCCCTCCGGCCCGTTTGGCATCTTCCGGCGCGTGCGCAACGTGGGCGGCGCGCAACAGATCCTGGTCTACCCGCCGGTGTTCGACCTGCCGCACTTCCAGGCGCCGCCCGCGAACCTTCCCGGCGAAGGCCGCTTCCGCCGCCGCACGCACTACATCACACCCAACGCGAGCGGCGTGCGCGAATACGCGCCGGGCGACGCCTTCAACCGGATTCACTGGCGCACCACCGCGCGCACCGGCGAGCTGATGGTGAAAACGTTCGAGCTCGACCCGGCCAGCGACATCTGGGTGATCCTCGACCTCGAACGGCGCGTTGCCGCCGGGCGTGACGAGGAGAGCACTGAAGAGTACGGCGTTCGCATCGCCGCGAGCGTCGCGCGGCACTACATCAACGCGAACCGGCCGACGGGCCTTATGTCGTTCGGCAAGGACCTGCGCATTCTCGATCCAGAACGCGGCCAGCAACAGATGACCCGCATCCTCGAGACGCTGGCTACCGCCTCGGCTGTTGGCGACGCCCCGCTGGGAAACCTGCTGCTTGAGGAGCAGCGGCGCTTCGGGCGCCACACGACGCTGATCGTCGTCACCTCGGCAACGGACGACCGCTGGCTCAACGCGCTCCTCTCGCTGACCCAGCGTGGGGTGCGTGCGGCCGTCGTCCTGGTCGATCCGGGAACATTTGGCGGCGGCAGCTCGTCGCTCCTCCTGTACGGCCAGCTCACTTCAAGCGACATCACGACCTATGTGGTCAACAAAGGTGACGACCTCAGCCTTGCGCTGAGCCCCACCGGAACGGGAGCAGGCTCATGGCCGGGCTAAACCCTCCGATGAACCGCCAGGCCGGGGCGCTGCGAGGCGCGAAGGTTTCGCCGCCCCGGCTGATCATGAGCTGGGAGGACTGGCTGACGTTCGTCGCGGCGATCGTCGCCTTCCTCAGCATCGCCGTCTCCATTCAGAGTGCGCACTGGGTGCGCGACATGCCGGCGCTGGTGCCGACCGCAATGGGCGGCCTCCTCATCGGCATGCTGGGCGCCCGCATGCGGACGAAGGCGGTCTTCATCCATCCCTTCGGGTTGCTCCTGGGCTGCGCGCTCGTGCTGCTCGTGGTCCAGACCTACGCCGACGGACCAACCGTTGCCGACCGGCTCGCCGACTTCCGCTTCCGCATGCGCGAGTGGTTCGACATCGTCCGCGCCGGCGACATCAGCAACGACAACCTGCCGTTCGTGACGCTGGTCCACAGCATCACCTTCCTCTGCGCCTACCTTGCTTCGTGGTCGATCTACCGCTGGCGCAACCCGTGGGTCGCGATCGTGCCCGGCGGGATGGTGCTGCTGGCCAACATCAGCTTCCTGAAGGGCCAGCCGAGCGGCGCGTTCATCGTCTTCATGTTCGGGGCGATCGTGCTGGTCGCCCGGCTCTACCTGCAGCGAAGCCAGATCCGCTGGGCGCGCCAGGGCGTGGACTATCCAGACTGGATCAGCCTGAGCGCGTTCCAACTGACGCTTTTTGCAACGGTTGCGCTGATCATTGGCGCCTGGATGCTGCCGCTTGGAAACGAAGCCGGCCCCTTCGCCGCGGTCGTCAACACGATGATCAAGCCGGCCAAGTCGCACACGGACACGCTCGTCCGCCTGTTTCACAACATCGACAGTCAGAAAGGCGGGCAGTTGCACGGCTTCGGCGATGTCCTCGCCATCCAGGGGCACGTGCAGCTCGGCACGAAGCCGATCCTGGAGATCAACAGCCCGAACCCGGGCCTCGTCCGGGCGCAGAGCTACGACGAGTACACCGGGAACGGCTGGAAAACGGCCAACCGCATCGAAACCAAGGTAGACGCGAAGGACCTGTCGGCCGCCCAGGACAGCCAGTTCCAGAAGCGCAACGCGTCGGTCCTGCGCGTCAAGGTGCTCGACTCCGAGAGCACGATCCTGACGCCGGGCACGGCCGTTGCCTCGAACCTGCCCACGACGATCGAGACCCCGCGCGGCGTTCCGAGCGACATCGAGGTGATGCGCAGCCGCAAGAGCCTCGGCCAGGATGACGCCTACAACTCGGTCGGTTCGGAAAGCTCAGCGACGGCAGACGACCTGCGCGCGGCCGGCGGGGCCTACCCACAATGGGTGACCGGCCGCTATCTCCAGCTCCCGAAGTCCCTGCCCCAGCGTGTGCGCGACGAGGCGAAGCGCGTGGTGGCCGAGCAAAAGGCGGCGACGCCGTACGACGAGGCAAAGGCGGTCGAGTCGTACCTGCGCACATTCCCGTTCGACCTGAACGTCGAGTCGGCGCCGGCCGGGCAGGACACGGTGGATTTCTTCCTGTTCAGGCTGAAGCGCGGCTATTTCGACTACCAGGCCTCGGCGATGGCGGTGATGCTGCGGTCGCTCGGGATCCCGGCGCGCGTGACCGTGGGCTACGTGCTCGACCCGGCGAACGCGAAGGACACCGTGTACACCGTCCAGAAGAAGGATGCCTACGCCTGGGTTGAAGTCTTCTTTCCGAACTACGGCTGGGTGAACTTCAACCCGACGCAGGATCGGGAGGCCGGCGGCGCGGGCGGCATCGGCGCAGTCGGCAACGGTGGTCTCGACACGTTCCAGAACCCCAACCTGAACGACCTCTTCCCGAACCCGGACGACGGCGTGCTCAACGGCGCCTCCGCGCCCAGGGCCGCCCTCCGCGAGAATCCAACGGTCCATTCGGACCCGCCGTGGGTGCTCATCTTCTCCCTCCTGGGCGCGCTCGCCGTCGTCGCGCTCGGCGGGCTTGGTGGCCGGTTCGCCTGGAACCGCGGTGTCGCCGGGATGGAGCCGCGCGCGGCGCTCTGGGCGAAAGCGCAGCGGCTCGCCACCTGGGGCCGGATCGGCCCGAAGAACGCCGAGACGCCACGCGAATGGTCGCGCCGGATGGGCGGCGCGGTCGGTCTCGAAGACGACGCCAAGTCGCTCGCCGAGGCGTACGAGGAATCGCGCTACGGCCGGCCCGACCTGCGCCGGATCGACGACAGCGCGGCCGAATCGTCGTACCGCCACCTCCGCGGGCGCCTCGTCGCGCGCATCTTCCGTCGGAACGAGCCGAAGCAGTAGTAACATACTTGACACATCAGTCCCAAGGGATTGGATCAACGAGAGCGAGCGAGACACCATGTACCTGATGTACGTCGATGAAGCGGGCGACCCCGGTTTGCTGCAAGCAGGATCGCCAACACGGTATTTTGTGCTGAGTGGGCTGGTCGTTCACGAGCTGCGCTGGCAGCAAAACCTCGACGCGCTGATCGATTTCCGCCGACGCATGCGGAACAAGTTCGGCCTCAAACTACGCGAGGAAATTCACTCGGCGCGGATGTTTAATCGTCCCGGTGCGCTGGCCCGCATCCCGAAGAACGACCGTCTCGCAATCATCCGGGCCTTCACTCATGAAGTGGCGTCGTTGCCGGACGTGAGCGTGATCAACGTCGTGGTGGACAAGGCGAACCACAACCCGCCGTACGACCCGATGGTCATGGCCTGGAGGATTCTCATCCAACGGTTCGAGAACACGATGAGCTATCGACACTTCCCCGGACCGGCGAACCCTGACGACAAGGGCATGCTCATCCCAGATTTCACGGCCACGAAGAAGGTTCGGGGCCTGCTCCGCCAGATGCGTCGATTCAACTACATCCCGCACCAGCCGCAGTACGGGCCGGGGAGCCGCAACCTGCTGCTCGCCCGAATGGTCGAAGACCCCAACTTCAAGGACTCAGGCGAGTCCTTCTTTATCCAGACCGTGGATCTAGTTACCTTCCTGCTTTACCAGAAGCTCGCGCCGTCGAACTACATTCGAAGTAAAGGCGCTCAGAACCACTTCGACAGACTGAGCCCCATCTTGTGCAGGTACGCCTCCGCGAGCGACCCCCAAGGCATCGTGCGGCTGTGAGCATGGAAGGGGACGCCGAAGCGCCCCCAGTGGAATCCTAGTCAGGGGACTAGCCCCCTTTCAGATTCGACGGTGTCAGGGTACGTCGCCTTGCGGTCCAAGTAAATAGGCAAGAGCATATTCGGATGATCGGATCCTTGGTTGGCATCGCATCTCCAACCCTGGAGCAATCCTGCTGGTGTCGTCTAGGCGCGCCACCGCCGGTTCGCACTCGTGCCACCGTGGGCCCACGTTTTCTTTACGTTTCCGCTACAGGCGCGCTCTACACTGGTGACACGCACACGAGTACGGAGGTACTCAACACCATGAACTTCGTCAAAACCACAGTTCTCCTGGCCGCGTTGACGGGCCTCCTCGTCATGATCGGCGGCCTCGTAGGCGGCCCGAGCGGGATGGTCCTCTTCCTCGTCCTGGCCGGCGTCATGAACTTCTTCGCCTACTGGTTCAGCGACAAGATGGCGCTGAAGATGGCCGGCGCGCACGAGATCCAGGAGTCGCAGGACCCGCAGCTCTTCGGCATCGTGCGGGACGTCGCGAACCTCTCGGGGATGCCGATGCCGCGCGTCTATGTCGTCGAAACGGACACGCCGAACGCTTTCGCCACCGGCCGCAACCCGAACCACGCCGTGGTGGCCGTGACGACCGGCATCCGGCGCATCCTTACCGAGCGCGAGCTGCGGGGCGTGCTCGGCCACGAGATGGGCCACGTGAAGAACCGCGACATCCTGACCAGCTCGATCGTCGCAACGGTTGCCGGCGCGATCTCGATGATCGGCAACATGCTGCTCTGGTCGTCGATGTTCGGCGGCTTTGGCGGCGGGCGGGGCGGCGAAAACCGCAACCCGCTGCTCATGCTGCTCGTCGCCATGGTCGCCCCGATCGCCGCCTCGCTCATCCAGCTCGGGATCAGCCGCCAGCGCGAATACGCCGCCGACAAGTCGGGCGCGATCGTGACCCACGACCCGGAGGCCCTCGCGAGCGCGCTCGAGAAGCTGGAGCGCGGCGTGACCTCCCGGCCGATGGAGCCGACCCCGAACCAGCAGGCCGTCTCCGCGCTCTACATTGTGAACCCGTTCCGTGGCCAGGGGATGTCGAACCTCTTCAGCACGCACCCACCGCTGGAGGAGCGCATCCGCCGCCTGCGTGACATGGCCGCCGGCCGGTAACCCCCGCGTCGAATTGGCCGCCGCTGTCAGCGAGCGCGCTTGCCCTTGGTCCGTGGACCACGAACACTTGGACACGATGAGCGCCGTCCTTCCGCCAGCCGAAACCAAAGCGCGCAACGTGCGCCAGATGTTCGACCGTATCGCGCCCGGCTACGACCGGATGAACCGCCTCATGACGGGCCGGCTCGATCAGCGCTGGCGGCGCGAGCAGGTTCGCAGGCTCGCTATCGGCCCGGGCGACGTCGTGCTCGACCTTGCCTGCGGCACGGGCGACCTGGCCGAGCTGGCGCTGTCCGCCGGCGCGACGGTGGTCGGCGCGGATTTCTCCCGCGGCATGCTGCGGGCCGGTCGTGAGCGCCACGGTGGCCGCATCCCGTTCGTCCAGGCCGACGGCAACCGTCTGCCCCTCGCCGACGGCAGCATCACGGCGGTCGTCTGCGGCTTCGGGCTGCGCAACTTCGCTTCGATCCCCGCCGTGTTCGCGGAACTCGCGCGGGTGGTGAAGCCCGGCGGGCGGATCGCCTTCATCGAGGTCGACACGCCGCAGAACCCGCTCGTCCGCTGGGGGCACAGCTTCTACTTCAACCACGTGGTACCGCTGATCGGCGGGTTGCTCTCCGATCGCCAGGCGTATCGCTACCTGCCGAAGTCGGTGGTCTACCTGCCGCCGCGAGACGAGCTCGTGCGCATCCTCCACGACGCCGGGTTCCACCGCATCCAGAAGCAGCAGTTGGGACTGGGCGCGGCGCAGGCGATCCGGGCGGTTCGCCGTTGAGCGCGGCGGCCGCCGCCGTCCGCCCCGGAAGCTTCGACGCCTGGAAGCTGGCCATCCGCCCGCCGACGCTCACGGCCGCGGTCGCGCCGGTCGTCGTGGGCACGGGCCTCGCAATCGGGAAGGGAGCATTCGCTGCCGGACCAGCAATCGCGGCGCTCGTCGGCGCCGTTTGCCTGCAGATCGGCGCCAACCTGGCCAACGACCTCTTCGACTTCCAACGTGGCGCTGACACGCACGAGCGGCTGGGCCCGCCACGGGCCGCGCAGATGGGCCTCCTCGGCCCACGCGATCTGCGGCTCGGCACGGCTGTGGTCTTCGCGATCGCGATGCTCGCCGGGATCTACCTCGTCTACGTAGCCGGCTGGCCGATCGTCGCGGTCGGGCTGGCGAGCATCGCCGGGGCGCTGATCTACACGGGCGGGCCGTGGCCGGCCGGCTACCACGCCCTCGGCGACCTGATGACGTTCGTCTACTTCGGCGTGCTGGCCGTCGCCGGCGCCTATTACGTGCAGGCGGGCGAGCTCCCCGCCGCGGCGATCTGGGCGAGCCTGCCGATGGGCTGCACCGTCACGGCGATCCTCGTCGTAAACAACCTGCGCGACATCCCCACCGACCGCGAGAGCGGGAAGATGACCCTCGGCGTGGTGATGGGCGACCGGGCGACGCGCTGGTGGTACACGCTCCAGATGCTCGCCCCGTTCGCGCTCGCCGTGGCGGCCTGGCCGCTCGGGTTCGCTGGACCCTGGGTGCTCGTCTCGCTGGCGGCATCGCCGATGGCCTTCAAGCTCGTGCGAGGCGTGCTCGACGGCGCGAGCGGCCGCGGCCTCAACCCGTTCCTGAAGGCAACGGCGCGCTTCGACCTGCTCTTCGGCGCGCTGTTCGCGCTCGGCCTGGCGCTGGGGTGAAGAGGGTCCAACCGGCCACTACCTTGGCGACGTGTCGTCCGGGTCGAAGATCTGCACAATCCGTTCGCCCGCATCGAGACGAGCCAGTGCCTCCGAGAGGGACAGCGCCAGTATTTCCATCAATCGCCGATTGGTCGTGTTCCCGAAGCGAAGCCAGATGATTCCTGGCACCAGCGATCGTTGCTTTGACAGTTCCCAGAAGTCGCTGTCCTTGGTGAGGACGATGGCGTCATTTGACAGCGCAGCATCGAAAAGCGCGACGTCAGATGAGTCTTTCAGAAAGAGAGCGCGCACCGGGCGCGCCTCTACGTCGAAGCGTTCTGCGAGCCAGGTGGCGATACCAGGCGGCAGTTGCGCATCGACCCAGATCCGGGTCATGCAACGCGCGAGATGTCTTCGAGCGCCCGCCGCGCGTAGGTGACGGCCGCCCTGATGTCGTCCCGCTCGAGGTCTGGGTAGTCGGCGAGGATCTCGTCCTCGCTCACTCCGGCGCCCAGAAGGTCAAGAACGTCGACCACGCGTATCCGCATCCCCCGGATGCATGGCTTCCCGCTCATCTGTTCCGGGTTAATCGTGATTCGATCGAGAAGGCGGTCCGGCTCTGTCACGTGGCTATTCTACCGCAGCCGCCGCTCGATCTCTTCTACCGCAGCCGTCTCGAAGAACAACTCGAGCGCCTCAACGAGGTTCGAGCGAGCATCTTCGACCGTCTCACCCTGGCTGGCGATGTCGAGTTCTGGGCACAGCGACACGTAGAGGTCCCCCTCCCGTTCGATGAGCGCAGTGAGCCGTCGCAGTGACATGGGAACCCTCCCTGAACCGAGAGTGTATCGCATCGCCCTGGAGCCGCCCCGTTGGACACTCGGGCCCCTTTTCGCTAACGTACAGGATGCCCTCAAGCCTCCTTAGCTCAGCTGGTAGAGCGACGCTTTCGTAAAGCGTAGGTCCACGGTTCGAGTCCGTGAGGAGGCTCCAGCGCACCTGTCTTGACGATGTGGCCGGCGCGTGGCGCCCTCGCGGCCGGGCCAATGCCCTCAGACATCAGCTACTCCGTCAGCGCGCATCCCAATCCGGGAGGCGCTTTTCGACGAACGCTCGCACGCCTTCGCGGTACTCCGACTC
>JAKALX010000164.1 GCA_021823905.1 Chloroflexota bacterium
AGGCGCGCCCCGTCTTCATCTGGCCATCGACCTGGACCAGGATGCGGTCGCGCAATTTGTTCAGGACGAGCGTCTGCTGCGTCTCGGCGAGGCCGAGCTCCCAGGGCACGCCGGCATGCTTGATCGACGTCAGCGGACTGGCGCCGGTGCCGCCGTCGTGGCCTGAAATCAGGACGAGGTCGGCCTTCGCCTTCGCGACGCCGGCCGCGACCGTGCCCACGCCGACTTCGGCCACGAGCTTGACGCTCACGCGCGCCCGCGGGTTCGAATTCTTCAGATCGTGGATGAGCTGGGCGAGGTCCTCGATCGAGTAGATGTCGTGATGCGGCGGGGGGCTGATGAGGCCCACCCCGGGCGTCGCGTGGCGCACTTCGGCGATCCAGGGGTAGACCTTCTTGCCGGGAAGCTGGCCGCCCTCGCCGGGCTTCGCCCCTTGCGCCATCTTGATCTGCAGCTCATCCGCGTTGACCAGATACTCGCTCGTCACCCCGAAACGGCCCGAGGCGACCTGCTTGATCGAGCTGCGGCGGGAGTCGCCGTTGGCGTCCGGTGTGTAGCGCCGGCGATCCTCGCCGCCCTCGCCCGTGTTGCTGCGCCCGCCCAGGCGGTTCATCGCGATCGCGAGCGTCTCGTGCGCCTCCGCGCTGATCGATCCGAACGACATGGCGCCGGTCGCGAAGCGCCGGAAGAGGCTCTCAGCGGACTCCACCTCGTCGATCGGGATCGGCGCGCGGTCCGGCTTGAACTCGAACAGGCCGCGCAACGTGGCCATCCGCTGGCTCTGATCGTTGACCAGGGAGGTGTATTCGCGGAACACGTCGAACTTGCCGGTCCGTGTCGAGTGCTGCAGCCGGAAGACCGTCTCGGGGTTGAAGAGGTGGTACTCGCCGTCGCGCCGCCACTGGTACTGGCCGCCCCACTGGAGCTCCTCCAGTCCGCCCTCGCGCAACGGGTAGGCGCGCGAGTGCTGGGCGAGCGTCTCCACCGCCACCTCGTCGATACCGATGCCGCCAATCCGCGAAGCAGTCTTCGTAAAGTAGCGGTCGATGATCTGCTCGTTGAGACCGATCGCCTCGAAGATCTGCGCGCCACGGTAGCTGTGGATCGTGGAGATGCCCATCTTGGACATCACCTTTACCACGCCCTTCTTGATGGCCTTCAGGTAGTGCTTCTGCGCTTCCTCGAGGCTCATCCCCGGGTCGAGGTAGCCTTCGCGGAGCATCAGATCCAGCGTGTCGAGCGCAAGATAGGGGTTGATCGCTCCAGCGCCATACCCTATCAACAGCGCGAAATGGTGCACCTCTCGGGCCTCGCCCGTCTCGAGAACAAGCCCAATCTGCGTCCGCTTCCGCATCCGCACCAGGTGGTTGTGCATGCCGGCGACAGCGAGCAGCGACGGGATCGGCGCGTTGTCGGCATCCACCCCGCGGTCAGAGAGGATGAGCACTTTCGCGCCGTTTTCGATGGCCCGGTCGGCGTGCGCGAAGAGCGCGTCCAGCGCCGGCTTCAATCCCGCCGGGCCGGCTTTCGCCGGGAAGAGGATTGGCAGCACCGTCGCTCGCAACGCGTGGTCACGGAGCGAGCGGATCTTAGCCAGCTCCTCGTTGTCGAGGAACGGCGTTTCCAGGCTGATCAGGTGACAGTTCTCGGGCTCCGGGTCGAGCAGGTTGCCCTCCGGCCCGATGACCGTCTTCACCGACGTCACGAGCTCCTCGCGAATCGCGTCGAGCGGCGGGTTGGTCACCTGCGCAAAGAGCTGCTGGAAGTAGTTGTAGAGCGGCTGTGGCCGGTCGGAGAGGACCGCGAGCGGCGTGTCGGTGCCCATGGAGCCGAGCGCTTCCTCGCTGTTTGTCGCCATCGGCCCAAGGACATACTTCATGTCTTCCAGTGAATAGCCGAACGCCATCTGGAGGCGGCGCAGTTCGTCGTCAGCGGGGATCTCCGGCGCTTCGGTCTCGGGAATCGACTCCAAGGGGATCAGGTTCGTGTCGAGCCACTGGCGGTAGGGGCGCTCCGAGGCGAGCTTCGTCTTCAGCTCGGTGTCGTCGATGATGCGGCCCTCTTCGATGCTCACGAGGAACATCCGCCCTGGCTGCAGGCGTCCCTTGCTCAGGACGCGCTCTGGCTCGATGTCGAGAACGCCCACCTCGGACGCCATGATCACGAGATCGTCTTTCGTCACGTAGTACCGCGACGGTCGCAGGCCGTTGCGGTCGAGGACCGCGCCGATCGTCTTGCCGTCCGTGAAGGCGATCGAGGCCGGGCCGTCCCACGGCTCCATCAGGCACGCCTGGTACTCGTAGAACGCCTTCTTTTCGGCGCTCATGGATTCGTGGCCGCTCCACGCTTCCGGGATGAGCATCATCATCGCGAGGGGCAGCGAGCGGCCGGAAAGGACGAGCAGCTCGAGCGCCTGGTCGAGGCTCGCCGTGTCGCTCCCGTGCTCGTCGATGACCGGGAGGATCTTCTTGATGTCGTCGAACAGGGGCGAGGCAAAGAGCGCCTCGCGCGCGGTCATCCAGTTACGGTTCCCGCGCAGTGTGTTGATCTCGCCGTTGTGGGCGATCATCCGGTACGGGTGCGCGAGCTCCCAGCTCGGGAACGTGTTCGTGCTGAAGCGCGAGTGGTACATAGCGAGGGCGCTGATGAGGTGCCGGTCCGAGAGGTCGGGGAAATACTCGCGCAGCTGCGTGGCGGTCAGCATCCCCTTGTAGACGAGCGTGCGGCAGGAGAGGCTGGGGAAGTAGAAGTACTCGGCGTCGGGGATGCCCCAGCGATCGACCGCCTTCTCGAAGCGCTTGCGAATCACATAGAGCCGCCGCTCGAAGTCGTCGTCCGTCGCGATGTCACGCCCCCGGCCGATGAACACGTGCTGCATCGAAGGCTCGACAGCCAGGGCGGTTGCGCCCAGCGACGCGTTGTTCGTCGGAACCGGCCGCCAGCCGAGGAGATGCTGGCCCTCCTCCTCGACGATGGCGGTGAAGACGGCCATCGCCTGAGACGTGGCTCGCTGATCCCGCGAGCCAAAGAAGAGCCCGGCGCCGTAGTTGCCGGCCTCGGGCAGGCGGATTCCGAGCGGGGCGCATTCGCGCCGGAAGAATTCGTGCGGCATCTGGAGGAGGATTCCGGCGCCATCGCCGGTGTTCACCTCGCAACCGCACGCGCCGCGGTGGTTCAGGTTCTCCAGCGCAGTCAGGCCGTCGTCGACGATCTGGTGCGCCCGATGCCCCTTCAGGTGCACGATGAATCCCACGCCGCAGCTGTCGTGCTCGTGGAACGGGTCGTACAGGCCCTGAGCGGCCGGCCTTCCTGGTACGGGCATCAGCTCGTGCTCCTCCCGGAACGTCTCACCCTCCCAGCTTTGGGAATGTACGGGTTGCCCCCGGTGGTGCGATCTCGCTCCCCGCGGCGCCACTTGTGAAAACAATCCCAATGTCGGAAGAACTGGAGGGTGAGGGCTCAGTATAGCAGGCCGGGCAGCCCGCCCGTCGAGTGCCCGGCAAGTCCCATTTTGCGCGCCACATACCCGCGGCTACCGACGCGGCCCGGCTATACTGACCTGAGACCTACGGAGAGACACACGATGCCGGAACCTTACTGGACCGCTGAACGCATCGACGGCGTTGTCAGCGAGCGCGCGAAGACGCTCGGCCCGGCCGTCTGGGCGGCAGCCCAACCCGAAGCACGCCCGGTGATTTCCTTCGCCGGAGGCCTCCCCGACATCCCTTCGCTGCCGGGCGAGATCCTGCTCAAAGCCGCGCGGACGGTCATCGATCGCGAGCAGAAGGAGGCGCTCGAGTACGGCGGCACCTTCGGCGCCTATCCGCTCCGGCAAGCGATCGCGGAACGTTCGAGCGCGATTGAGGGCATCCCTGTCGCCGTCGATCAGGTCATCGTCACTTCCGGATCCGCGCACGCAATCGGCGTCGTCTGCGAGACGCTCCTGGATCCGGGTGACACGGTGCTAGTCGAAAGCCCGAACTTCCCCGGCAGCATGCGCACCTTCCGCACCTTCGGCGCGCACCAGGTCGCGGTCCCAATGGACGACATCGGAATCCGCGTCGACCGCCTCGAGCAAGAGCTGCAAAAGCTGGCCGACAATGGGAACCGCGCCAAGTTTGTCTACATGATCCCGACCCATCAGAACCCGGCCGGCTGCACCCTCGACCTCCAGCGCCGGGAAAAGGTGGTCGAGCTTGCGCGCCGCTTCAACACGTTCGTTCTCGAAGACGACGCGTACGGCGAGCTCTGGTTCGAAACCACGCCGCCGCCCTCGATCTTCGCCCTGAGCAACGGCGATCACGGGATCAAGGTGTCGAGCTTCTCCAAGATCCTGGCCACCGGCCTGCGCATGGGCTGGACGATGGGCCCCGCGCCGCTCATCAGCCGCATGGCGACGGTGCGCTACGACATGGGGACGAGCCCGTTCCTCGGCCGCGTGATCGCCGAGACGATCCGCAACGGCGATCTCGACAGGCACATCCAGAATCTGCGCAAGATCTACCTTCGCAAGCTCGAACGGGTCGAGGCCGCCCTTGAGCGCTACTGCTCCGGCTACTGCACGTACCTGCGCCCCCAGGGCGGCTTCTTCCTCTGGCTCGCGTTGCGGCCGGGCCTGACCTCGCGCGACGTGCAGCAGGCTGCGAATGAGAGAGGCGTCGTCGTCGGCCAGGGGCCACAGTTCTTCGCCGACCAGCAGGCGACGAACCACCTGCGTCTCGCCTTCAGCTACGTCCCGATGGAGGACATCGAGGAAGGCGTCCACCGGCTTGGCGAAGCGATGGCGGAAGTGGCGGCCCGCTCCGCCGTGAAGTAGTCCATCCGTAATCACCCCCCGCGCTCCGTAGGATTGGATCAGTGCGGCGAGCGTGAGCGACACGCCGGGGATGTCACACCACCGAGGAAGTCGTCCGCCGCCTCGGTCCCCTGTCCTCCACCGACGACGTTTGGGGTGGCTCGATGCGGCCACGGTCAGAATCCCTACCCGCGGCTATCGGAGGCGCCTCGCCACCTCGCCCACTCGCGCGGCACTTGCTCCTGCGTCCTCCCTCCTCCCTCCTCCCTCCTCCCTCTACACTGTCCCCATGGCCCTTGACCTCGATCCGGGACTGACCGCCGTCGGCAATCCACGTCTCGTCCGGGCGATCGTCGAGGAGATGGCCGGCGGCGCGATCCCGTTCGAACGATTCATGGAGCTTGCGCTCTACCACCCCGAGTTCGGCTACTACCGCAAGCCGGGACGAATCGGGCCCCAGGGCGACTTCCTCACCAGCCCGGCCATCAGCCCAATGTTCGGGTGGGCCGTTGGCGCGTGGTGCCGCGACCAGTGGGAACGCATGGGCCGGCCGTCGCCGTTTGCCATCATCGAGCCCGGCGCCGGCCAGGGGATGCTCGCTACGGCCATCCTCGACTGGGCCGAAGGGCGCGCCGACGGATTTCGAGAGGCCATCCGCTACGTCGCTTTCGAAGCCAACGCGCCCGGCTCGGATCCGCGCGTCGAATGGGCCACGCCGCCGATGAAGCCGGTCGCCCACGGGGTCGTCATCACGAACGAGCTGTTCGACGCCTTCCCGGTCCGGCTGTTCGAAGCAAGCGCACGGGGACCGGTCGAGATCTACGTGCGCTGGGACGGCGAGCGGTTCGTCGAGGCGCGCGGAGGCGTAACCACGATCGACAACGCGCCCGTCGAAGGCCGGTTCGAGGTCAACCCACGCGCCTACCCGGTGATGCGCAGCCTCTGCGGCCTGGTCGAGACCGGCTCGGTCCTCGTCTTCGACTACGGCTACCCACAGGACGAGCTCTGGGCGCCCTGGCGCACGACCGGCACACTGCTCTGCTTCTACCGGCACACCTCGAACGAGGATCCGTACCAGCACGTCGGCGAGCAGGACATCACGACGCACGTCAACCTCTCGGAGCTCGCCGCGGCCGCCGAGGGCGAGGGTTTCGAGGTGTTCGGGCCGGTGAAGCAGTCGGAATTCCTGTTCGCGCTGGGCCTGCCGGGGCTGGTCGAGGCGGCGCGGTCGGACCTGCAGGAGTACTTCGCGCGGCGGCGGGCGCTCGAGCAACTGACCGACGGCGCCGGGCTCGGCCGCGTTCGGGCGCTGGCGGCAAGCAGGAACGTCGCCGGTCCGCCGGCCGGCTTCGAACCGGAGGGAGCGCGATGAACGAAGAACCCAACCCCGACATTCGCGAGACGCCGTTGGAGATTGGCGACGACGCGCCGGATTTCACCCTCCCGGCGATCACCGACGGCGCCGGCCAGATCGCGGTGCACCTCTACGAGCTCACGCCGAAGTCACCGGTGATGCTCATCTTCTACCAGGACGACGGGATGCCAATCTGCACCCGCGAGCTGCAGGCGTTCGCCCAGGAGCACGACCTGCTCGCCGAGGCCGGCCTGCATGTGTACGCCATCAACACGAACGGCATCGGCTCGCACGAGCGTTTCCAGGAGCGCGACCACTACCCGTTCCCGCTCATCTCCGACTGGTACGGCGAGTGCGTGAAGCCCTACGGCATGTGGGACGCCGACGAGCGGAAGTCGAAGCGGGGAGTTGTCGTGGTGGGAACGGACAACCGGGTGCGCTACGTGCTGCCGCACTTCAACCCCGGGAGCGTGGCGGCGTTCGAGCAGATCTTCCGGGCGCTGGGGCTGGCCTAACCGGCGGCCGAGGATCCGCCAGGCCGCGCGGCCTGCGCCTCGTTCCTGAGGCTCTCCAGCAAGGGGTTCCCTTCGCTGTAGCGCTCGACGATCAGTTCGAACAGCTGCCGGAGAGGCGGGTACGGGCTGCCATTGGTGAGGGCCGGGCCGTCGCTGAACGACTCGACGACGTCGCCCCGGCCGTCCAGCGCTTTGATGCTGTGTCCTGAGACGATTGCTGTAAAACCCGTGGCGGGCCCGCTGACGAGCACTGAACCGGATCGACTGGTATAGACGAACACGCCCGGAGCGTCCGTTTGGCTCCAGCGAATGGCCCCGGACCTCGTCTGAGCAACAAGCGTCTCGATTAGATCTGTCATCCGCCTTGTAGGCTGACTCAATGTGTTCATCGGTAGTCCTCAGTATACGACTGCAGCCGGGCCAGGAGAGCCGCGGCCTCGGTGGACGCGTTGGTGATCGCTGCTCGCGCTTTACGAATCGGAGGAGGAGATGTCCGAGCATCGATGACGGCCTGCTCGGCAACCGCAGCCAGACCCACGGCTTCCGCGATCAGCGCCACGAGGATCGGCTCGTCGAGCTTCGAGAGCTCAACGAGGCCCTTCACCTGAGCTGCCGCATGGCGCCAGGCGACCATATGGCGAATGGCGTTCTCAGGATTGGGGCCACTCATGGTGGTCGCGAGGTCGGAATCGGCGGTAAGCATCTGCGGGATGAGGACCAGCAGCGAATTGCGTGCGAGCTTCTCTTCGGTCTCGCGGACCGCCGCAACGGCGCGCTCGGCCGCCGACTTTGTTCGGTGCAACTGAACTATCGTCACCGTAAATCCAGCCAGTGAAATCACCACGCCCAGCCAGGTGCCAACGCCGGCTCCGCTCATTTCACCGGCACTATACGCAATCCCAGCGGGCGCTCCAAGCCGGTGGTGCTTCCCGGCGCCGCGCGGGTTTGACGGGCCGGATCCGCGGCAAACAGAATGAACCGATGGCCGCTTACTCCGACCTCGTGATGGAGCACTTCGAGCACCCGCGCAACGCCGGCGAGATCGAGTCGCCCGACGGCGAAGCGACGACTTCGAACCCGGTTTGCGGCGACCGGATGCGCGTGACGATCCGGGTG
>JAKALX010000165.1 GCA_021823905.1 Chloroflexota bacterium
AGGCCCCTCAATCATTGAGGGGCCTTCGCATTTGCCGGCCAACGCCGGGTGGTCTTGGCCCGAGTTGCCGGACACATTGGCTAAGCTGCGGAGGCAGCGAGATCTGGGGACTTGAGCGTACAGGCCTCGTAGTCAGCCGGCGAGCGGAAGCCCAGGGCGGAGTGGATGCGGGTGCGGTTGTAGAAGACCTCGATGTACTCGAAGACGGCGGTTCGGGCGGCGGCAACGGTTGCCAGCGGCTGGCGGTAGACGAGCTCCGTTTTGAGGGTCGCAAAAAAGCTCTCGGCGACGACGTTATCCCAGCAGCCTGCTAAAAGCTCAGCGTAGAGGCGCCGGACGCCATGTACTCCACGACGTTCGCCGCCGTGACGATGGTTGCCCCCTCCACCAGGTCGTCCTGTGTGATACCGCGTGGGTTGGTGCAGGCGCTGCAGGCCCAGATCTCACCGCCGTTGCGAATGAAGGCCTCGAGTGTCTCCTTCAGCGGCGGGAAGCCCTCATGCTGTACGCCCGCCGCATAGCCTTTCGTGGCGAGCCAGACGCCATCAATCGTGAGCAGGACCTTTGTTTCCTGGTCGGCCGTCGCGCCCACGTTACCGACAATGAAGGGCAGGATGGCCCGCTCCGGGTCTTCCTTGCCGTGCGTGCAATTCACAAGAACCTTCGCCATTGTCTTTCTCCTTGGGTGTTTGTTGAGATAGCCCTACTTCTTGCGAAGGAAGAAGCGGGTGTTGTGTTCGTCTTCCTCCAGGGAGGCAATCAACTGATTTCCAGTCATCCGGCTCCAGGCCGGGACGCCGTTGCGCGAGGCCGGATCATCCGAGCGCACCTCCAGGACCTCGCTGCTCTGCAGCCGGGCGATGCGCTCTTTGATGAGTGGCGTGAGGTAAGCGCAAGACGTGCCGGGTGCGTCGAGGACAGCTCTTGCTTCAGGGATGTTGGCCGCCATCTATGGTCCTCTTCCTTCTTGTAGTGCCTGGCTAGACGAGCTCGATCGATACGGGCACGGGGTTGCGGATGATGTCCAGAACCGGCGACGTCCGCTGCACGTATTCGCAGAGCTCTTCGAGCTTCTGGCGTGGGGCGTCGGCCTGGACCCTGTACGTGACCTTGATGCCGCTGTAACCGGGCCGCACCTCGTCCGACAATCCGAGGAACCCGAGGAGGTCAAGGTCGCCGCCGAGGTCGAATTCGAGCGACCTCACCTCGATGCCCATCGCGGCGGCGTTGTATATGAAGCCAACGCTGAGGCAGGAAGCGAGCGCGTGCAGCGTTGCCTCCACGGCGTTAGGGCCAGCGTTCCCGCCGAGCAATACCCCCGGCTCATCGCCCACGAGGGTAAACGGCTGCAGTCTCGAGGAGTCCTCCTGACCTGCACCGAAGAAGCCCTGGATGTCCGTGTGGCAGCGCCCACCGCCGTCCCAGGTCGTGTGAGCGCGGAACTGGAACTTGGCCAGATCGGGCTCCTTCCTGATCGCCTCGATGGTATCGACAAGCTGGTTCACGTTGATTCCGTTGCGCATTGTCTGGGTTATCATGGTTCCCTTCTGTCCTCTGTCTCTGCGGCTAATAAGGCCGCGAGTCGATGTTCAGGAGAACGGACGCCGTTGCCCATCGGACGATCGTCCGATTTTGGCCCGTGCGGCTCCGTCCGAAACCCTTGCTGGTATTCTGTCGGGGACTCAAGTGAAGGCCGCTTCTCGCCGAGGAGCTCGATGTCGTCGATATCACGCCCAAACCTGCCTGACTCGATCGGAGGAGGCGCGCCCGCTCCGCGGGCCATCCGGACCTCCGATGTCCTTGGCGCCCTCTCACTTGCCTGCGACCTTGCCGTTGGTTTACCGGCGGAGCATGGCCTCCGCTCGTGTCTCGTTGCCATGCGCCTCGCACAGCGGCTGTCACTGCCAGCCTGGGAACAGATCACCGTCTACTACACCAGCCTGCTCATGGACGCCGGCTGCACTGCTTGGACAAGCCAGATAGCCAAGCGGATGCTGACCGACGAAATCGTTGCGCGGCGTGAGCTCGTCTTCCACACGAACATCCGCAGCCCATTCCAGCTTGTTGGCTGGATGTGGCGCTTCCTCGCTCGCGGTGCACCGTTCACGACCCGAGCAGGGCGGTTTGTGCATTTCGCAGCCCACGGCCCGGACGTCATGCGGGAAGGCTTTCACAACACGTGTGAAGTTGCCTCTGACCTGGCGGCGCGACTGGGCATGCCGGAGGAAGTGCAGGGAGCACTCCTGTCCGTCTTCGAGCAGTGGGATGGCGGCGGCTTTCCCCGCGGGCTGCAGGGCCAGAACATCCCCATGCCCTGCCGCGTCGTCTACCTGGCCGCCTTCTTCGAGGTGTTCCACGCCAGCGGCGGGCGCGCGGGAGCGATCGAGCTTACTCGCCGCGGCCGCGGACGAGCTTTCGACCCGGAGGCCGTGGATGCATTGCTCGTGGCGACGAACGAGGCGGACTTCTGGCAAGCATTCGAGAGCGATGAAAGCCTCTGGCCGGTCGTGATGAGCCTCGAACCGGAGAACCGCCTGCGCTGGACCAGTGAAGAGCAGCTCACCGACGCTGCCGCTGCACTCGCCGATTTCGCCGACATGAAGTCGGCCTACAGCCTCGGCCATTCGCGTCGTGTTGCCACAGCGGCCGAGGGCGTTGCGCTACGCCTCGGACTATCCGAAGTGGACGTACTGGACCTGCGCCGAGCCGCTCTTACGCACGATCTGGGCCTGGTTGCGGTTCCTTCGTTCGTTTTGGATAAGCCTCAGGCCAAGTTGACGCGGTCGGAATGGGAGCAGGTACGCCTTCACCCGTACCACGGCGAACGGATCTTGAGTAACGTACCTGCGCTGCGCGGCGCGGCGGGACTGGTCGGCACCCACCACGAGCGTATCAACGGCGACGGGTTCCCCCGCGGCCTCAAGGAACGGCAACTCCCGGTTGGGGCGCAGATCATCGCAGTGAGCGACCGCTTTGATGAGCTCACCCACGATGCTCCTGACCGGTCGGCTCTCGCTGCGGAAGAAGCCCTCAAGGTCATGGAAGAGGAGGTCGGCAGCAGCTTCTCCGCCGGTGTCTTCGAGCCTCTGAAAGGAACGCTGGGGTTCTCGGAGGCGGCTGCGCCTTCCCGACGGGAGTGGCCTGCGGGCCTCACGGACCGCGAAGTAGAGGTACTTCGCCTGGCAGCTCGTGGCTTGAACAGACGAGAGACGGCGTCAAGACTCTTCGTGAGCGAAAGCACCGTCCGCACGCATCTTGAGCACATTTACGCGAAGATCGGCGTCTCCAGCCGGGCGGCGGCCACGCTGTTCGCAGTCGAGCACGAGTTGCTAGACTGAACAGGTCCACCGCGGGCGCCCGGGCAACCTCAGCTTCCCCGTCCAGTTGATGGGCCCAACCACTACTGGGTTCCCCGGTGTCACGGTTAGCGTGTTCGACCTTGCCGGGGATTGAGCCCAACACGGTCACTCCCCAATCGTCTCCCGCCACAGGTCGATCGCTTTCTCCGCCGTGCTCCAGAACGGCAACTCCACCCGCCGGCCCAGCCGTGCCGACTCGTACGCTGCGAAGATGATCTCCAGCACGCGCCGGCCGTCTTCCCCCGTCGATTGCAGCTCTTCCCGGCCCGCACAGACGTCCACGAAGTGCTGCAGCTCCTGCTCGAACCCGAACTGCCAGGCCTCCTCGTACATCGGGTACTGCCAGGCCGGCTCGCGATGGGCTGGCCCGGTGGCCTCTTCTCCCGCAGCCGCGTACATCGCGATCGCCGGGCCTCGCTCCAGGTTCGCCGTCAGCCGGCCCTGCGTTCCGTACACCTCCAGGTAATCCAGCCCGCCGGGCATCGCCCACGAAGCCTCGGCCATCCCGATCAACCCGCCCGGGAAGTGCAGCGTCACCTCCGCGTGGTCCTCTGCGTCCGTCTTCGCGCCGTGCGCGAACTGCCCCAGCGTCGCGCTCACCGCTTCCGGCCACATCCCCAGCGTCCAGCAGATCGCGTGGATGCTGTGGCACCCCAGGTCCATCAGCGCGCCGCCGCCAGCCCGCTCCACGTCCCAGAACCACGTCGAGTACGGGCCACCGTGGCACTGCGCCTGCTTCACCAGGAAGGGGTCGCCCACCTTTCCTCGCCGCGCAAGCTCGCGCAGCCGCACGTACATCGGCGCGAAGAGCAGGTTCTCGCCATACATCAACACCACGCCCGCGCGCTTGCAGGCCGCGATGATCGTGTCCGCTTCCTCCAGGCTCAGCGCGAGCGGCTTCTCGCAGAGCACGTGCTTCCCGGCGTCCGCGGCGGCGAGGCACACGTCATAGTGCAGGTCGTTCGGCGCCGCGATGGCCACCGCGTCCAGCTCGCAGTCCTCGATCATCGAGCGGTAGTCCTTGTAGTGCCGTTCGATCCCCCAGCGCCCCGCGAACTCCTCCGCCGAGTTCGGCGACGCGACCGCCACGACCTCGCCTCCCTGCACCTTCCGCATCGAATGCAGGTACAGATTCCCGATGAACTGCGCGCCAACCAGCCCGATCCGAAGCGTCACCGCTGCCTGCCCCCGGAGCCCCGACGTTCGCTGAAGACGCGCATGCTCACCTCCTCTGGCGCTCGCAGTATATCGCGCTCCGGCCGCCCCCCTTGCGCCGCAGCCGCGCCGGTAGTGCAGTAAGAGACGTGGAACCGCGCGCAGAGCTTATCCTCGCCAACCGTGCCTATCTCGACCACGCGGTTGCCCCCGGCCACGACCAGCCGTCGCAGCCGGCCCAGGGCGGCCTCCTCGCTGCTGTCCGCCCGGCCATCGCTCCCTGGGATGGAGCCTCCGGCACGACCTGGATCGGCGCTGGGCGTGGCGAGCACGACCGCGCGTGGTCCGACCCCGACGGCTACGAGCTCATCCCAACTCCGAGCGGTTCGCTGCGCCACCGCCGCCTCTACTTCTCGGCCGCCACCTGGCGCGGGCATTACGGCGCCGTGGCGAACGGCTTCCTCTGGCCGCTCCTCCATCTCGTCCGCGAGCCGCTCCCCGAGCGAACCGGCTACTACCCACGGCCCGCGGCGCCCTCCTCGGACGAGTGGGCACAGTACGAGTCCGTGAACCAACGCTTCGCCCGCGCCGCCCTCGATGACCGCTCTCGAGCGGAGAGCTGCTGGGTCCACGACTACCAGCTCGCGCTTGTGCCCCATCTTCTCCGTGAGGGCGGCTTCCCGGGACGGATCGGATTCTTCCTCCACACGCCTTTCCCCGACCTCGCCCTGGCCGCGCGCTATCTCGACGATCGCGGTCTCGGGTTCCTCCGGGAGGTCGTCTCCGGAATCGCCGCGGCCGGTCTCGCGGGATTCCAGACTGACAGCGATGCCGCTCGCTTCACCACGGCGGCGCAGGCGCTGCTGGGCGCCGAGCCTGCCGTCGGCGGTCTGACGGTGGGCGGCCGGTTTCTTCGCGTCGGTTCGTATCCCGTCGGGATCGACGTTGAAAGCCTGCTGTCAGTCGCCCGTAGGGCTGCCCGGTCGCCGCTTATGGAACCCGCGGCCCTCGCTGGAGTTCCAACCGTGGTTGGCCTCGAACGTGCCGACTACACCAAAGGCATCCCCGAACGCCTCCGCGCAATCGCCCGGGCCTATCGCGAAGGCGCCAGGTTTGCGTACATAGGTATTGCGGCGCCCACCCGCGAAGGCGTCCGTTCCTACCAGTCCCTCCAGCCGGCGATCGACGCCGCGGCCGGGGAAGCGCGAGCCGCCGCTCGCGACGCCGGCCTGCCGTTCCACCAGTCGCGAGAATCCGCTCCCTGGGAGGAAGTCGTGGCGCTCCAGCGCGATGCCGACGTTGTCTTCACCTCGTCCCTGGCCGACGGCATGAATCTCGTACCGCTCCAGGCCGCCGTGGTCCAGTCTCTCCGTCCCGCCCGCGAACGTGGGCTCATTCTCACCGGCCGCGACGCGGGAGTCTCCGAGGTCTATCGCGGCTACGAAACCAGCGGCCTCGTCCCGGTCGATCCGTTCGACGCCGCCGCGATGACGGCCGCGCTCGTCGCGGCGTTGGCCGGCGCGCCTGGCCGCATCAGCGACCGGCTCATCGCAGCCGTCCGTGCGCACGACGCGCAAGACTGGGCAACCCGTTATCTTGCCGACCTGGCGGAAACATGCTGACACTCGCGACTATCGAACAGCTTCGCGCCCTCGCCGCCGTTCGCGGCCCGCTCCTCATCGCCAGCGACCTCGACGGCACCCTCGCCCCGATCGTCCAGCACGCCTCCGAGGCACGCGTTCCCCCCGGCACCCTCGCGGTCCTCGATCGCCTCTCGGGCCCTGCCCGCGTCGCCGTCATCACCGGCCGCGACCTCAACACCGCCCGCCGCATGGTCCCTGTCCAGAAGGTCGTCGTCGTGGGCAGCCACGGCCTCGAAGCGAGCTTCGAAACCAACCTCATCCCGGGCGTCGATCGGGTGGCGCTCAGCGCCGCGCTCGAGCAGGTCGAGGCAACTGTCATCTCCGCGGTCCCCAGCGCGTTCCTCCACATCGAGCGCAAGGCAATCTCGACCGCCTTCCACTTCCGCGGCGCCCCCGAGCTCGAAGAGCCGCTCCGCGCCGCCCTGGTCACCCTGCCGGACGGACTCCGCCTCCGCGAGGGTCGCATGGTCCTCGAGGTTCTGCCCGACGCCCAGGGCGGCAAAGATCTCGCCCTCGCCGCCCTCGTGTCCCACTTCCGCGCCAAAGCGCTCTTCGTCATAGGCGACGACGCTACCGACGTCGCCATGTTCAAAACGGCCCTGCAGCTCGGCCGCGATGGCGTCCACGTGCTCCTCGCCGGCGTCTCCGGTGGCCGCGAAACACCCCACGAGATCGCCGATCTCGCTGACGTGCTCTTCCGCTCAACGGACGAGGCCCTCGAGGCCCTGGAGACGATCGCCCGCGCGCTCGGCGTCTAAACGCGGCTGCGGACGAGCATCACCGGCCGCGGGCTTCTCGCGAGCACGCTCAGCGCCACGCTTCCCGCGAACAGGTGGCGCCGTGCGCTGTGCCCGTGCGTCGCCATCGCGATCGCGTCCGCCCCGAACTCCTCGGCGGCGCCCAGGATCAGTGCCGCCACGCCGGTTCCGGGTTCTTGCTGGCGAAGGACCACCGCGACCTCCATGGCCGCCGGCAGAATCGCCCGTGCGGTTTCCAGCTCGGCCCGGCAGGCGGCTTCGGCTTCGTCTGCTCCGGGCGCGCATTCGCAAACGCGCAGCAACGTCACCGGTACTGCCCCCGGCGGAAGCACGACTCCGAGCGCCACGAGCGCCGGCTCCGAGGCCGCCGAACCGTCGCTCGTCGCCAGCACCCGGTACGCCTCTCCAGTCGCTTTCGGAGCCTCCACGGCGTCGCCCGCGGCGAGCACCGGGAGCGCTCCCGCCGAGATCACCGCCATCGCGGTGCTCCCGGCGACCGCGTGCCGGAGCGCGCCCGTGCCCCGTGTCGCCATCGCGATGATGTCCGCTTTCGATTCGCGCGCTAGCCGCAGCACCGCATCCGGCAGCGGCTCGTGCCCCCGCTTGATGATCACCGCAACCTCGGCCGCGATCCCTTCGCGTTCGAGGAGCACGGCAAGCTCGCGCCGCCAGCGTTCCACCACGTTGCCCGCTGCGACGTCAACGCTCGTCGCGACTTCGCTCCCCAGGTCCAGCAGTGGATCGACCACATGCCCAAGGACCAGCTCGCCGCCAATCGCGCGGGCGAGCCGTGCTC
>JAKALX010000166.1:0-2903 GCA_021823905.1 Chloroflexota bacterium
GCGCCGCCTACGCACTGGTTGACATCCCACATCGCGCGGTGATCCAGACGAAGTGGACCCAGGAAGAGTCGGTGAGGCGCGGCGCGCTCCTCTTCGCGAACAACTGCCGCACCTGCCACGGAATCCAGGGCGAAGGCGGCGTCGGGCTCGTCCTCAACAAAGACGAATTCAAGAACCAGGATCCGCTCGTCCTCAAGGCGAACCGCGACCTCATCCAGCGCACGCTCCAGTGCGGGCGCGCCGGAACGCTCATGCCCGCCTGGCTCAACACCAACGGCGGCTCGCTCAACTCCGAGCAGATCACGCACATTGTTGACTTCCTCACGGCGCCGCTCGACCCGAAGCTCAAGGACGAACAGGGCAATCCGACCAACAAGGGCTGGCAAGAGGCGCTCGAGTTCGCCCATAACCTGAACCGCGAAACCCAGGCGCTCGTCGGCGGCGACACCCTCGACACGATCGCGAAGGCCCACAACATCGGCTACAAGGAACTGGCCGACGCCAACGGCGCGACGCTCGACACGCCCGTCAGGTCCGGTGACACGCTCATCATCCCGCCGTTCAAGGGCATGCCCAAGGGCTACCAGTATCACGTCTACAACGACAACGAGACGTTCCAGAAGATCGCCGACTCGCAGCACGTCGGCGCGATGATCCTGGCGGATCTCAACGACCTCGGCTACAAGTTCACCCAGAACAAGGACAAGGCCGACTACACGCTGCTCGACGAGAATGGCGCGCCCGTGCCCGGTCTCTTTCCGCAGGATAAGTTGAAGCTGCCGGCGAGCGCGACCTACGACGTGAGCGCCGGCGACACGTTGGATTCCATCGCGCAGCGCCACGGAGTCGCCGCTTCCGACATCGCCAGCCTCAACAAGGATGTGCTCGGCAGTATCGCCAGCGACAAGCCCATCGACTTCCAGAACAAGCTGAAGCTGCCGGCGGGCACGAAGGCGATCGTCCAGCCCGGTCAGACGATTGGAACGGTCGCAACCCAGCACGGCGTCAAGACCGAAGACATCGAGAAGGCGAACAGCCTCGCCCCGGGCGCACAGGTGGAATCGGGCAAGGCACTCTCCTTGCCGCCAGACGCGCGCTACGTCATCCAGACCGGCGACACTCTTGCCAAGGTCGCGAAGCTCCACGGGATTAGCACCCAGGAACTGGCGGCCGCCAACGGACTCCAGCCCGATTCGCCGATCACGCCGGACGTGGTCCTCAAGCTCCCGAAAGTCGACGCCTACGTCGTCAACGGCCAGTCACTGGACGACATCGCCAAGACCTACTCGAATGTCACGGCCGACAGCCTGGGGCAGGCAAACAACGTGCCCGCTAACGCGATCATTCGCATTGGCACGAAGCTGGCTCTGCCGGCTGACGCCTGGGGCTCGGCCCCGCCCGACACCAAGAACAACGGCCTCGCCTGCGTGCAGTACGCCGTCCCGTCAAGCGTCTTCCAGACATTGCCCGGCATCGGCACTCCCGCGGCCGAGGGCACGGCGGCGGCGCCGGCCACCGTCTCCAAGGACGTTCAGATCGACGCCGGCGCAAACGACTGGACCGTCGTCGCCGACGGCACGGCATCCGGGCCGAACAAGGGGAACGTCGCGGTCGCCGCTGGCACGGTCGTCAAGTTCGTCAACAAGATCGGCCTCCATACGATCACCCTCAACGGCAAGCAGGACGGCGCCAACTTCAAGCAAGGCGAAACGCGGACCATCACGTTCAACACCAAAGGCCAATTCAAGATCACCTGCAACTTCCATCCCGCCATGCTTGCCTACGTCTCCGTTCAGTAACGCTCGGATATCCGCGGCCGTTAGAACGGGGCCCCACGCGGGGGCCCCGTTCTTGCTCATGGCCCGTCGCGTTTGACGCTCTGACGGCCGCTGGCTACGATGCGGCTGCAACCAGCGGGCGTGGCTGCGCCGGCGAGCACAGCCGTGTCTATTGTCGAAGACGAAGGAGGGGAAGGGATGCCAGCCCAGACAGGCAAGCGGTATACGTGCCCGAAGTGCGGCTCGGAATTCATCGTCACCAAGGGTGGCGACGGCGAACTGACGTGCGACGGCACGCCGCTCGAACTCAAGAAATAGCGTCGTTTCCACCAGGAGATTCACGAAATGGCTGTTCAGCTAGGCAAGCGCTACAAGGACGAAAAGACGGGCATCGAGCTCCTCGTGATCAAGCCCGGCAACTGCAACCTCAAGGTCGACGACCGCGAGATGGAGCTCCTCCAGCCGAAGGTGCTCCCCTCGGCCGACTGACCCCTACCCGAGCGGCGGGACGCTCACACCACCGGGGCCTTGCGCCCCGGTTTTCCGTGTGCTGGTGGCGGCCGCCCGCAATCGACAACCGGCGATCGGCAATCGACAATTTCCTCATGGGCCTCGAGAAACTCGTCGAATCGCAGATCAACGAAGCGATCGCCAGCGGCGCATTCGACCACCTCGCTGGCGCTGGCCGGCCACTACCGCCGCCCTCCGACGCGGAGAAGCTAGCCGGCGACCACTGGATGGGCTTCAAGGTGCTCCAAAACGGCGGCATGGTTCCGGAGTGGCTCGCCCTCGGCCGGGAAATCGAACGCGACTGTGAGGAACTCGCCCGCCGCGAGCGGATCTACCTGGAGATCTGCGACGCGGCCAGCGAAGCGAGGGAAGGGCTCGATCGCGCCGCCGCGCACGCGCTCGCCCGATACGAGACGCTGGCGCACGAAATCCGCAAGAAGCAGGAACGCTTCAACTTCAAAGCGCCAGGGCCCCGATCGCAGCGTCCGCCGATCTGGGTTGAATTCCACGTCGAACGCCTGGCCGGGTGCTTCCCCTGGTCAGCGGGCGCGGGCGCCAGCTCCCCGAGGGATGACTGAGGGGCGGCGGGCTCGACGCCTCCCGTTTACTTAGATC
>JAKALX010000166.1:2913-7696 GCA_021823905.1 Chloroflexota bacterium
CGATCTGGCGCGCCCTACACTCGATTGACGCGCTGGCGCTACTCACGAACACACAGACGGAGTTCGGAATGTCCGGACACTCGAAATGGTCCACGATCAAAAGGCAGAAAGGCGCTACCGACGCAAAGCGTGGGGCGCTCTTCACGAAGCTCTCGCGGGAGATCATCCTCGCCGCCAAGCAGGGCGGCGCCGACCCAGGAATGAACCTCCGGCTCCGCCTCGCGGTGCAACGCGCCAAGTCGAGCAACATGCCCAACGACAACATCGAACGGGCGATCGCCAAGGGCGCCGGGGCCGGAAGCGACGAGCAGCAGCTCGACGAAGTGACGTACGAGGGCTACGGGCCGGGCGGGATCGCGATCCTGGTCTCGGTGCTGACCGACAACCGCAACCGGACGGTGGCGGAGATCCGGCACCGGTTCTCGCGGAGCGGCGGCAACCTCGCGGAGAACGGCGCGGTCGGCTGGCAGTTCGAGCCGCGGGGAGTCATCACGATTCCCCTCAACGGCAAGGACGCCGACGAGCTCGCACTGCAGGCAATTGACGCGGGCGCGGACGACGTGGAGACGCAGGACGACGCCATCGAAGTGCTCACCGCGCCCTCAAACCTCGAGCCGGTGCGGAAGGCGCTCGAATCGGCCGGATTCGAAGTCGAGAACGCCGACTTCGCAATGGTGCCGAAGGTGCTGATGGAGACGGATGTGAAGACGACCCATCAGACGATGAAGCTCATCGAGGCCCTCGAAGATCTCGACGACGTGCAGCGGGTGTACACGAACGCGGACTTCAGCGACGAGGCGGTCGCGAGCTACGACGGCTGACGCTCGCGGGCTCGGAACAACGCGAAAGGGACGCCAACGGCGTCCCTTTCGTTTGTGCCCGTTGGATTGGCCGCTACGGGATGGCAAGCTCGACTGCGGAATTGGCGATGAACCAATATGGATCACCCTGGTGCAGGGTAACGAGGTTGTTGAAGAAGTCGGGAAGGCCCGGGGCGAAGCGGAGCCAGGTACGACTGACCGGGTCCCACGAGTAGACGATCCGGATGCTGTTCCCCTGGCCGGCGAGCGCCGCGCGCGGGCTCATGTTGTTCCCCGGCCAGGTGAGGAAGTTGGCGCCGGGCCGGATCGGCAGGGTTGGAGTCGTACCTGATGTCGGCGTCGGCGTGGGCGCTGGCGAGTTCGTCGCCGTCGGCGCAGGCGTGGGCGTGCTGCTCGGCTGCGTTGGATTGGTCGGGAACGGCGTCGGCGTGCTTGTCGGGAAGGACGCAGTCGTCGGTGTCGGCGTGCTTGTCGGGAAAGACGCGGTCGTCGGTGTTGGCGTCGGCGGGTTCGGCGGGAAGGACGCGGTCGTCGGCGTCGGTGTCGGCGTCGTGGATCCGCCTGAGCGGGTTGGGGTCGGCGTCGCCGTGTTGGTGGGCGTCGGCGTGCTTGTCCGTGTCGCTGTCGCCGTCGGCGTGCTGGTCGCGCCACCGCCGCCAGCGGGGTAGATGGCCTGCTCGCCGGAGATGTCGTCGCTCGTCAGGGTGCGCTTGTTGGTGCCGGCGGGATAGCTGGCGTACATCACGGCGCTCGAGAGCGCCGAGTGGTTGAGGCCCAGGGCGTGGCCGAACTCGTGAGTGACGACGCTCTGAAGGTCAACGTTGATCGGCGAGCCCGTGGTCCACGTCCAGCCCGGCGAAATCTGCATGTCAAACTCGGTCGCCAGGCCGTTTCCGCCGTACCAGGAGCAAGTGACGGCAAGGATGCTGCCGCTCTGCTGCTGCCAGCCGACGGTGTTCTGGCCGTCGGTGCCGCCGCCGCAGGCGCCCGTGCCCGCGCTCGTGGTTCCGCCGCCGGTGAAGTGAAACGCCGCGCCGGTTGCGCCCCACGATCCAGCCGCGGCTTGCATCGCGCTGAGCGCACTGCCCGCGACGCTCGCCGGCGCACCGGCGCCGTTGTAGGCCCAGGAGGCGGCGCCGCTGCCCCATTTGAAGCCGCTCAACACGTACGCCGCGGAGAAGTCACCTTCCGTGAGCGTGGCCGCGCCGGGGAAGCGGGAAACCAGGTCGGCGGTCGCGGCGTCGATCTCCGACTGGTCGACATAGCCCTTCCCGCCGTCGTACATGAGCATGTCGACGCGCACGTAGGCGACGGTGCCGTCGTCTCGAGGCACGGCCAGGAAGACATCCTGGTCGAACAGCGTTGCCCCGCCGCCGGCGGCGCTGACCGGCGCCGATCCGCCCGCGAGAACGAGCGCGGCGGCGCCCCAGGCCATGAGCGCGAACGCGGCCACGGAGAAAAGGACAGGCCGGCGTCCGTTTGGTTTCCGAGCAGCTGTATCCACCACCACAAACCCCTTTGCAACGGTCTCCGGCGCATGCGCTCCTGCCGGCGCCCGCCCGTTGCTAGTGCTGTTTTGAGGGTCGGCAGCTCTACCCCGGCCGCCGGGAGAGGTTCCATGCCGGACAGGTGGAGCCTTGGTGAACGCCGTAAGATGGGGGGTGACAGATGGGGGCTGCCGAATGCGCGCAGGCACGGTTCGAGAGCGTAAAGACGGCGAATATCGCGTCGGATTGACGCCCGAGGGCGCGTTCGCGCTGCGCCACCGCGGGCACGAGGTGCTGGTGGAGCGTGGCGCCGGTAGCGGCTCTGGCCACAGCGACGCGGCCTACGCGGCATCCGGCGCAACCGTGGTCGCAACAGCCGAGGAAGTCTGGGGAAGCTGCGACCTGGTGGTGAAGGTGAAGGAACCCGTGGAGAGCGAGTACGGTTTCCTCCGGCCGGGGTGCGCGCTCTTCACCTACCTGCACCTGGCCGCTGACCGGGCGCTGACGGAGCGGCTGATGGAGTCCGGCTGCCCGTCGCTCGCCTACGAGCTCGTGCGCAAACCCGACGGGTCTCTGCCCCTGCTCGCGCCGATGTCGCAGGTTGCCGGGCGGATGGCCGCGGAGATCGGCGCGCACCTGTTGAAGCACCCCGGCCCGGGGCGGGGGAAGCTGCTCGGAGGGATTGCGGGTGTGCCGCCGGGACGCTGTGTCATCGTTGGCTCGGGGGTGGTTGCGACGGCCGCCGCGCGCGTGCTGATGGGGCTGGACGCGCGGATCGTCGTGATGTCCCGCGACCTGGCGCGCCTGAACTACCTCGAGGAGCACTTCGGCGGGCGGATTGCTACGCGCGTCTCGAATCCCCAGGCGGTGGCGGAAGAGATCGCCGGCGCGGACCTGGCCATCCTGAGCGTGCTCGTGCCGGGCGCGGCGGCGCCGAAAGTCGTGAGCCGCGAGATGGTGCGCTCAATGGGGCCCGGCGCGGTCATCGTCGACGTTTCGATCGACCAGGGCGGCGCGGCCGAAACGAGCCGCGTGACGACGCACAGCCACCCGACCTACGTCGAAGAGGGCGTCATCCACTACTGCGTGAGCAACATGCCCGGCGCCGTGCCGCAGACCAGCACGCAAGCGCTCACGAGCGCGACGCTGCCGTATGTCGAAGCGATCGCCGACCACGGTCTCGAAGGCGCACTCGGTGCCGACGCGTCGCTGGCCGCGGCGCTGAGCACCTACCAGGGCAAGCTCGTGCGCGGACCCGTGGCGGAGACGTTCGGGATGACGGCGACGCCCAACCCGTTCCTGTAGTCCGGGTTACGAGTCCGGAGTTCCAGGGGTTCCGAGCGCATACTCGAGAGCGTCGGCCAGGGCCAGCCACGACGCCTCGATGATGTCCGTCGAAGAGCCGACGGTCGTCCAGTAGCGCGTGCCGTCGGTGCTCTCAATCAGGACGCGGACGCGGGCGCCGGTTGCGTCCTTGCTGTCGAGGATGCGCACCTTGTAGTCCATGAGCTTCACGTCGCCGATGCACGGGAAGAACTCGACGAGCGCTTTGCGGGCGGCGGCGTCGAGCGCGTTGACGGGGCCGTTGCCTTCGGCGGCGGTGTGCTGAAGCTGGCCGTCGACTCGGATCTTGACCATCGCCTCGGCGAGCATCTCGTTGCGGCGCTCGCCATCGTTCAACTGGCGGCGGCGTTCGACGATGACGAAGTCCTCCAACTCGAACGGCGCCTTGTAGCCGGGAAGGCTGCGGCGGACGAGGAGCTCGAAGCTGGCCTCCGCCCCCTCGTACTGGTAGCCCTGGCTCTCCTTCTCCTTGACGACGTCGAGGAGGGCGCGCACTTCGCCCTGGCTGAGCGGGAAGTCGATCCCGAGCTCGGCCAGCTTCATGAGGAGGTTGCGCTGGCCCGAGAGCTCGCTCACGAGGACGCGGCTCGTGTTGCCGACAGTCCCCGGATCGATGTGCTGGTAGGCGCGCTCGTCTTTCATGACGCCAGCGGCGTGGTAGCCGGCCTTGTGCGCAAAGGCGCTCGCGCCAACGTAGGGGGCCTGCGCGTTCGGGACCATGTTTGCCAGCTCGCTGACGTAGTTCGAAACCTCGGTCAGGCGCGCGAGCTGCTCGTCCTCGACGACCTTGAGGCCCATCTTGATCTTCAAGTTGGCCATGATCGTGAGGATGTCGGCGTTGCCGCAGCGCTCGCCGTAGCCGTTCACGCAGCCCTGGACCTGCCAGACGCCGGCTTCGACGGCGGCCAGCGAGTTGGCGACCGCGAGGCCGGCGTCGTTGTGGCAGTGGATGCCGAGGCGCACGTCGCGCGCGCGCTCCTGGACAGCGGCGATCGCCTGGAGCATCAGAGGGGTTGTCATGCCGCCGTTCGTGTCGCAGAGGACGAGGGCGTCGGCGCCGGCTCGCGCGGCCGTCGCAAGACACTGAAGGGAGTAGTCCGGGTCGTCGAGGAAACCGTCGAAGAAGTGCTC
>JAKALX010000167.1 GCA_021823905.1 Chloroflexota bacterium
GTCGCGGTGACGGTCATCCCCTCCGGCGTCGCGGACGTGTGGTTGATGACGATCTGCGCCCCGACGGTCATCTGGTCGGGCCCCAGGTGTTGCGCCACCCACTCCGCCGCCGTCTTCTCGACCAGCGTCCCAAGGGCAGGCGTGCTGAAGACGTCCGGCGTGCCGGCGACGATCCGGCTCGCGAAGTGCTCTGGCGCGCAGACCACGCTCCGCGACACCACCGTTCCAGGTTTCAGGTCTTCCAGGGCCATGACTTCCCCTCCGTGGCACGCATCATACGGCTGCCTCGTGACGCGGGCTCGAACTTCCGCTACCCGGCAACGCTGTCTGACGGTAGGCTTCGCCGCACCACCACCCGAGGAATTGCCATGAACCTCCCCGCTGCCCACGAGATCGCCGACGGCGTGCGCGCGCGCACGCTCTCCGCGCGGGAGGTGCTCGAAACCGCGCTCAACCGGATCGACGCCTCGAACCCGGCCATCAACGCGTTCGTCCACGTCGACGCGGCGGGCGCCCGCAAGCGCGCGGACGAGATCGACGCGGCGGTGGCGCGCGGCGAGGATCCGGGGCCGCTGGCTGGCGTTCCAATCGGCGTGAAGGACCTGGAGCCCGTTGCCGGGATGCCGCACACCGACGGCTCGCGCGTCTTCGCCAGCCGCGTCGCCGCGTACGATAGCGTCCAGGTCTCGCGGCTTCGCGCCGCCGGCGCGGTCATCGTAGGGAAGACGAATACGCCCGAGTTCGGCTACAAGGGCTTCACCGACAACCTCCTCTTCGGCGCCACCCGTAATCCCTGGAATCTGGAGCGCACCCCCGGCGGCTCGAGCGGCGGCAGCGCGGCGGCGGTCACCGCCGGCATGGTTCCGCTTTGCACCGCGAGCGACGGTGGCGGCTCGATCCGCATCCCCGCCGCCTTTTCCGGCTGCTACGGGATCAAGCCGTCCGCCGGCCGCATCCCGCGCGCCGACGAGCACGCGCCCACGTGGGGCAGCCACAGCACCCGTGGCCCCGTCAGCCGCACCGTTCGCGACGCCGCGCGCTACCTCGACGTCACGGCGGGGCCGCACCCGAACGACCTCGACTCGCTCGACGGCCCGGCCGGCGGCTACGAGCAGGCCGTGCTCGCTGGCCCACCCAGGATCCGCCGCGTCGGCTGGAGTCCCGACCTTGGCTACGCCGTCGTCGATCCCGAGGTCGTCCGCGTGGCGGGTGACGCGGCGAAGGCGCTGGCGAATGCCCTCGGCGCGGAGCTGGTCGAGGCCGGTCCCGGGTTCGCCGATCCGATGGCTGCCTGGTACACGATCGCCGCCCCCGGCGACACTCGCATGATCGACAACATGACCGCCGACGAACGCGGGCTGCTGGAACCCGGCTTCCTCGCCTTCTCGGAGCAGGCGCGCGGCATCACCGGCGTCATGATCGCCAGCGCCCTCGAAGAGCGGCACCAGGTGAACCGCGCGATGACGGCGTTCTTCGAGCGCTGCGACCTCCTCCTCACGCCGACGGTCGCCTGCACCGCGTTCCCCGCCGGTGGCCCGCCGCCGCGCCAGATCGGCGGCCGCGACGTGGGCCTCTCCGGCTACCTGCCCTTCACGCCGCCGTTCAACCTGACCGGCCACCCCGGCGCCTCGCTCCCGGCCGGACTCGCTGCCGACGGCCTTCCCGTGGGTCTTCAGGTGGTTGGACCGCGCCACGCCGACGCGCTCGTCCTCGCCGTCAGCGCGGCGTTCGAGAAGGCTCGCCCCTGGAAGTTCCCGGGATGAACCCGGTCACGCGCTCGCGGCCGCGATCAGCAATTCGCGGAACGCCGCGAACACCCCTGGCGTCCCCGCCACGATGCACGGCTTCGCAAACCCCGGCCCTTCGAGGAACTCCGTCAATCCCCCGGCCTCGCGGGCGATCAGCGCCCCGGCCGCGTGGTCCCAGGGGTTGAGCCCCTGCTCGTAGTAGGCGTCCACCCGCCCGCAGGCGACGTTGCAGAGGTCCAGCGCCGCGGAGCCCGCCCGCCGGATGTCGCGAATGCCGCCGATCAGCCGCGCCAGCGTCGCACCCTGACGGGCCCGAACCGTCGGGTCATAGCCGAACCCGGTCGCTACCAGCGCCTTCGCCAGCTCGGTCTCGGCACTGACGCGGATGCGGCTGCCGTTCAGAGTCGCCCCGTGGCCCTTCGCCGCCGCGAACAGCTCCCGCGTCGCCGGATTGTAAACCACGCCCGCGAGTGTCTCGCCGGCCGCCTCCGCCGCAATCGAGACCGCGTACGCCGGGAAGCCGTAAAGGAAGTTCGTGGTGCCGTCGACCGGGTCGATCAGCCAGCGAACGCCACTGGACCCTTCGCGGCGGCTGCCCTCCTCGGCGACGACGCCGTCATCAGGACGCGCCGAAAGGACGCGCTCCACGATCAATCGCTCGGAAGCCGTGTCGACCTCGGTCACCATGTCCGTTGGGCTCGATTTCGTCCCGACGAAATCGCGTACCTGTGGTTGGCGTTCGGCGAGCAAGGCGCCCGCTTCCAGCGCCAGATCGGTGGCGAGTTGGAGCAGTTCGCGCGGATGGTGCATTGCCAGATGCTACGGCATCAGGCCACGCGGTCGACTGCCCGCCCGAGCATGCGATCCAGCGGTTGGCCGCGGAAGCGCGCGATGTCCCCGCGATCCTTGAGCAGGCAGCCAAGCGTTTGGTCCACGATCTCCGGAGTCAGCTCCGTCCGGTGCAACACCGAGAGCGCCTGCCCCCAGGCGAGTGTCTCGGCGATTCCCGGCGGGCGGACGAACCCCGCTTCGCGAAGCCTGTCGACAAAGTTGCACACCTGCCCTGCGAGTTTCGGGCTGATCCCGGGGACGCGCGCCACCAGGATCTGTAGCTCATGCTCGAACTTCGGGTGGTCGATCCACTGGTACACGCAGGCGCTTTTCAGGTGGTTGTCGAGCGCCCGCGACGAGTCGCTCGTGACGACCACCCGCGGCGGGCGCTTTGCCGTAACCACGCCGTGGCCGGGTATGGTTACCGAGAACGTGGACAGCACCCCGGCCAGGAATGCGTCGAACCGGCGCTCGGCGCGGTCCACACCGTCAACGAGCAACACCGGCGGCTCCGCGTCGCCGGCGGCGAGGGCGGCGAGCAACGGCCGTTCGATCAGGTAGTCGCGCCCGGCGACCTCGTGCTCGACCCGCTCGAACGGCTCGCGATTCGCCCCGGCCAGTTGGATCCGGAGCAACTGGCGGGCCACGTTCCACTCGGACACCGCCTCCTGTTCGTCGATCCCCTCATGGCAGGTCAGGACGATGAGACGGCTGCCAAGCGCGCGAGCAAGGCTCTGGCCCAGCGTCGCTTTGCCAACTCCCGGCTCCCCTTCGAGGAGAACCGGCCTGTTCGTCCGGAGGGCGAGATAGACGCTGGTGCACGTCGCGCGGTCGCAGACGTAGCGCTCCGCGGCAAGCTTCTCAGCCAGGGCGTCGATCGACTCGAACATCGAGGTTCATGGTATGCGCCGGCAGCCGCCGCGGTTCAGCCGAACGCGGGTATGGGCGGTGACGACCCGGAGATCTGGCCGGCCGCTACTGGCTCCTTACCTTCCACTGCACCGCGGCCGAGCCCGAGAGCGCAAACCAGTAGGGCTGGCCCGTCTTGAGGGAGCCGAGGGTGTTCGCGCCTGGCACGGCTGCCGCGCCCGGGAAATACGCGAGCCACGTTCCTGTCGCGTTGTCCCACGCATAGACAGCGCTCACGCTGGCAGACACGTCGGAGCCGCCGTTCGCGCCGCCGCTCCCCGCGAGCCCGTCCGCCGGCGTCACGCCGTCCGCTCCCGGCCAACTGACGAGGCTCCAACGCGGGCTGAGCGACACGCTCGTCGTGCGCGGCGCGTTCACGACGCGGTCGAAGCCGAGGTCGCCTTCGTCGTCGTGGAACAGCATCAGGACGTTCGCCGGCTCGCCCAGCGACGAGGCGATCTTGACCCAGGCCTGGCACTCGTCCGGGACGTCCTTCTGGAGTGGCGGGAAGGCCTTGATTGGCGACCCCAGCTGGGCGTTGTCGTAGGTCGAGAACGTCGTCAGCCCGGTCACGGTGCGGACACCGCCGGCCGGCCCCATGTTGGTCTCGAGAATCACGCCGTCGCCAGAGTCGATGACGACGTCGAGGGTCGCCCGGGGATTTGGCAGCCCCGTCGTCCCGTTGATCATCGTGTCGTTTGGAGCGTCGGTGAGCACGGGATGCAGGCTGACTGCGCCAAAGGCGGCGGCATCGCAGAACCCGCCGCGGTCGAGCGCATGGAAGACGACGTAGGAGACGCGTGCCCCGTCCTCCTGGACCTGGGCGCCCGTGTAACCCCCGGAGCCGCCGGCGTTTGCCGGGCGCGCCGCGCCGGCCGCCATCATCCCGGCCGCCGCGAGGGCCAGCGCGCCGGCGAATGCCCTTCTCAGCCACGCTCGCCGCATATTCCGACCTCCGCCACACAGCCGTGGCCGGCACATTCTACGCGGGTCCCGGGGAACGGGAATGGCCGATCGCCACGGCAGGGGCGGACCGGGCGAGCTGACGCATCCAGGGCTGTGCGTGGCACGTGCCGTCAACTTCCCAAGATGAATCAACGGGGGTAGTGTGCGTCCTACGTTCACGTGAGGGTATGTCGTGCGCGCCTATTTCAGCCGCACCTTCTACTCCCTGGCCAACCGGCGCTTCCGGACGCTATGGCTGGGAACCCTCTTCTCGTTCCTCGGGATGCAGATGCAGGTCATCGCTCGCGGGTACCTTGCGTTCGACCTGACCGGCAAGAACAGCGCCCTGGGCGGCGTGATGCTCGCTTTCGGCGTTCCACAACTCTTGCTCGGGCTCTGGGGCGGGGTGCTCGCCGACCGGCTTCCCAAGCGAAACCTGCTCGTCGTCTGCCAGGCGGTCATCGCCCTCAACTCCGCCTGGATGGCGGCGATGATCGAGCTCGACATGGCCGAGTTCTGGATGCTGATTGTCGCGGGCGTCGTCCAGGGCGCCGGGTTTGCGTTCATCGGGCCGGCGCGGCAGGCGTTCATCGGCGACCTGGTGGGGCGGGAGGCGATTGGCAACGCGGTCGTCCTCCAGCAGTTGAGCATGAACAGCACGCGCGTGGTGGGGCCGTCCATCGCCGGCACGTTCATCGCCATCCCGCTGATCGGGGTGGGCGGCGTGTACATGCTCACCACCCTCGGGTTCATCGTCGCCTCCGCGACGATGCTGCGCCTTCCCCCCGGCAATCCGAATCCTCGCGCCGGCGGCGCCCCGCGGCAGTCGCCGCTCGCCGAGATGGCCGACGGTGTCCGCTACGTGGCGGCGCGCCCGTCGGTGGCGTTGCTCATACTGACCTCGTTCGCGGTCGTCATGGTTGGGTTCCCGTACCAGTCGTTCCTGCCCTCGGTCTCGAAGGACGTCTATGGCGCCGGGGCGAGCGGCCTCGGACTGCTGTCCTCGGTAGGGGCGGTGGGAGCGGTCGGCGCAACCGTTGTCGTGGCCACCTACGCCGGGCATCGCCGGGCGTGGAGTTTCCAGCCGGCTCTCGCGGTTGCGTTTGGCGCGTCGCTCGTGCTCCTTGGAATCGCGCCGCACCTGGCCGCCGGCCTGGGCGCGATGCTCTTCGTGGGTGGGCTGGCGAGTGCCTTCCAGTCGCTCAACAACTCGTTGACGATGACGTTCACGGACGCGGAGTACCAGGGACGGGTGCAGTCGATCTCGATGCTGAGCTGGAGCCTGTTCGGGCTCGTCGCCCTGCCAATCGGGATGGTCGCCGACCGCGTAGGAATCCAGGAGACCCTGATGCTCATGGGGACGGTCGTGGTGCTCTTGGTGCTCGCACTCCAGTTCGTCATGAACCGTGCGGCGGACATCGAGGGCGATCGGCGGGCTCAGCTGCTCCTGCGGGAAGCCGCGCGTTCTCTCTCCACCGGCGGCGGGCAATAGCCCGGACTCGCGACGATTTGCGAGGTGGTTGGGAAAAAGATAACGCCGAACCGTACGAATCCCGTATGATACGGGCGCTGCGGCCAGCCAACGCTGGCACTCAACGTAACGGTTAGCCAATACTATGGGGCCCGGACCGACGGGGAGGAGACAGTCCCCCGGCCAGGAGCAGGCGGCACTCGTGCAAGATGCGTGGAGCCTTTCGCGTGGAGGCGATGACACCGGGCCAGCGAGTTCGTCGTTGCTCGACAGCCTCGCCGCACGCGCCGCAGCGGGCGACAAGGCGGCCTTCGAGCGCATCTACCACCTTCTCGCCGACGACCTCTACGCATTTGTCCGGGTGCAGTGCCACGACGAGACGGTCGCGGAAGACCTGGTGGCTAACACGTTCCTCAAGGCCTGGCGTTCGGCGAAGCGGTACCGGCCGGGTTCCGAGCACTTCCGCCAGTGGATCTTCGCGATCGCCCGGAACGAAGTCCGCGACCACTGGCGAACGTCGCGGAGCACAGTCCCGATTTCCGAGCTCGACCTGGAGGGGCCGGATCCCGGCGGGATCCAGGATGGTGAGCGGCTGGCGGCCCGGGCGGTGGTGGCCCAAGCGCTTGATGTCCTCACCGAGGAGCAACGCCAGGTCGTCGTCCTCCGCTACTTCAACAACAAGAGTCACGCGGAGATCGCCGCAATCATGGGCAAGCGCGAGGGCGCGGTCAGAGCGCTCCTGCTCCGCGCCATGCGGCACATGCGAAAGGTGATGGCCGATGCTGCGCCGTAGGCCTGACAACACGTTCGAGTTCCGCCAGGTGGAGGCGCTGCTCGCCGCGGCTGCCTTCGCGCCGTTGTCGCCCGAACGAAAGGAAGCGCTGCGTCTGCGGATCATGACGCGGCTCGGCGCACAGGAGCCCGCGCGGCCAACGGGATTGACGTCAAGGGAGCGCTGGATCGCCATACCGGCCGGCGTTGGGATCGCGGCGGCAATCGTCGCCGGCGCGGGCTTCGCCGAAGGCGGCTTCAACAGCGGGCGACGGTCCGAAAGGCCCGTTGTCGCTCAGGCGACCGGGGCGATCGTCGTGGACGGCGAGCTCCGGCTCGACGCCCGTCCCGGGCAACTGATCGAGGCGAGCTCGAGCACGTGGCTGGGTCTCGGAAGCGAGGTGCGCGTCGGACTCGCCGCCGGCACACGGCTGCGCTACAGCGAAGACGCAGGCGAACTGCGCATCGCCTTGAGCGGTGGTGACGCAACCGTAGCCACCCGCGAAGCAACGGTCGCCGTCGCCGGTCTGAACTGGGTCGCCTCGCTCCCGCCGGGCACAGCGGCGCGGTTCGTGATGGTGGGCGACGCCACTTACATCGACGTCGCCGAGGGAACGCTGAGCCTCAGTTTCGGCGGGCGGATCTACGACGTGTCGCCTGGCAACTCACCGATGCTCGTGCCAGGGAAGGCCCCACTGGCGGAAGCGCCGCCGGCCGCCAACTGGACCGGCGCTTCTGGGCCCGCGACGGTTGCCGGCGCGCCCGCAACCGAAAATGTGCCGGGCGGCATCGGGCAGCCCGCCACGGGCAGCGCCGGCACGATGCCCCCCGCATCGTCGGGAACACTGGGCGGCAGCGGCAGGGCGCCGGGAGCAGCGGCGACACCGCCGGGCTCGGCCAGCCACGAGCCGGCCCGTCAACCGGGTAGCGGAGAGGCGAACGGACGCGGCAACCGTCCGGAGCAGCCGGGTGGCGCCAGCAACGGCAATCCTCCCGTGCAGCCCGGCGTGACAAACAACG
>JAKALX010000168.1 GCA_021823905.1 Chloroflexota bacterium
GCCAACTGAGGTCCCGCGCCTGCGCCCCGCAGCCCAAACACGCCACCACCAGGCCGCCGAGCTGATTCGCAGCCCGCGAACCCGCTCCCGCCTCCGTCCACTCACGGATTCGGCTTCCGGGGGATCGATAGTCTTTTCGGGCCGGATAGAGTACGTTGGAGGCAGGTCTTTTCGCGACGTTCGTCTGACTCCTGTTTTATCTGGCGCTCGATGACCCGTAGAAGAACCAATCTACCCGGAGGTCGTCGATGCCATTCGCCGACAAGACTCTTACCTGTTCCGATTGTAACGCTGCTTTCACCTTCACTTCGGGTGAGCAGGAGTTCCACCAGTCAAAGGGGTTCACCAACGAACCTCGCCGTTGCCCGTCCTGCCGCACCGCGAGGCGCGGTTCGGAAGGCGGCGGCGGCGGAGGCGGCGGTGGGGCCCGCGAAATGTTCAGCGCCACCTGCGGCGCCTGCGGCAAAGAAGCGAAGGTTCCATTCGAGCCTCGCGGCGATCGCCCCGTCTACTGCAACGACTGCTTCCAGTCCCAGCCGCGTAGTGGCGGTGGTGGTGGCTACGGCGGCGGTGGTGGCGGTGGTTACGGCGGTGGCCGCAGCGGTGGCGGCGGCTACGGCGGCGGTGGCCGCAGTGGCGGCGGAGATCGCCGCTGGTAATCCCCGAGCGCGGGAACGTAAGCTCCCGCCTTTAGCACTCAATTCCCGCAAAGGGCCGGCCTGCTGACACCAGCGGCCGGCCCTTTCGGTGTCTCCGTGGCAGCCAGAGTCAGGGTTCGATGACTACCGCGCTCTTGAGCCCCGCCTTCCCAAGGCGCGCCGCATACGCCGAGGCCGAATCTGCCAGCGAGTAGCGGTTCGTAACGACCCGGTCGAGCGCGGACAGGCGGGGAATCATTCGCGCCGCCTTCGCATACAGGTGGAACGGCGCATTCTGCGTCCCGAAGATCTTCACCTCGTCGTAGTGCACGCGGTTCAGGTCGAGCACGTGGCTCGAACCTGGCGGGAAGCCAGCGAAGAGGTTGATCCGCCCCAGCCGCCGCGCAACGCCGAGCGCCACTGGCATCGCCTCCGCGAATCCGACCGCCATGGCGACGGCACGGAACCCTTCGCCGCCGGTCAGCTCCTTCGCCAGCGTGGGCGCTTCGTCCGGCGTCGCGACGGCGTCGGCGCCCAGTTCGAGGGCGACGGCGCGCCGTTCCGCCTCGGGCTCGACCACGAAGATCGGCCCGGCGCCGTACGCTCGCGCGGCGATCAGATGGAGCAGGCCCATCGGCCC
This sequence comes from Chloroflexota bacterium, assembly GCA_021823905.1. Taxonomy (GTDB): domain Bacteria; phylum Chloroflexota; class Dehalococcoidia; order Tepidiformales; family Tepidiformaceae; genus JAKALX01. Next base: position 1,279 of record JAKALX010000168.1, read on the forward strand.
GCCGCCAACGATTGCCGTGGAAACCCCGGCGCCGATGCCGAGTTCTTCAATGGAGTTCAATACGCAGCTGAACGGCTCCAGCAACGCGCGCAGGTGCGACGGTACCGTCCGGTCCATCGGCAGCAGCTGGCCCATCGCCACGATCGGCGCCGGGATACGCACATACTCAGCGATTCCACCGTCGAGGTCGTAGCCGAGCGTCCGGCGGCTCGGGCAGCGGTTGCGGAACCCTTCGCGGCAGAACGAGCAGCGGCCGCAGCAGAGGATGGGGCAGACCGACACTGTCTCGCCGGCCGTGGCTTCGGCGCCCGCCCCAAGGGAGACCACCTCGCCCGTCATCTCGTGTCCGGGGATGACGCCCGCCGCGGCCTTCTTCTCCCCCAGGTAGACGCGAACGTCGCTGTTGCAAAGGCCGGTCGCGTGAGTCCGGAGGATGACCTCGCCCGGACCCGCAACCGGGTCCGGCACGTCCACCACCCGGACGTTTCCCGGCTCGAACAAGCGTAGCGCGCGCATGGCCGTAGTAGGCAACAGACGAGCGGCGGAGGCAAGCTCCAATCATGGACGGAGACCCACGCGGTAGCAGGAGGTTGCGCCTGCTGGCGACCTCGATCAGCGTCTCTCGCGACAGCGTAGTCAGTAGCGGGGAGCGTCGAGTCCCAGCGCGGGCGGCAGATCTCGAATGTCGCTGATCACACGATCGGGCGTGGCTGCCCGGATCGCTTCGCCCGCAAAGCCGTAGGTGGCCCCGACGGTGAACATCGCCAGCGCCTGCCCCGCTTCGACGTCGTGGCGCGTGTCGCCGACCATCGCCGCATGTGCGGCCCGCTCGCCAAGCAGGCCCAGGGCGTGCAGCAACGGCGCCGGGTCCGGTTTCAGCGCGGCCACGTCTTCCGCCGAGACGACGGCGTCGAAGAACGGCGCCAGCCCGGCGAGCTCGAGCGTACGCGTCGAAGTCCGCCGCGATCTGCTCGTCACGGCGGCCAGCCTCAGACCGGCGTGAATGAGTGTGCCCAGCGTCTCGGCAGCGCCGGGGAACGCGGCGGCGAGGTGCAGGTGCTGCGCCTGAAATGCACGGTGAGCTTCCACGAGAGGCGCTGGCTCATCCGTCCAGTCGGCGTAGATCGCTTCGAGCGGCCGCCCAACCTGTGCGGCGAGTTCGTGACGCCCCAGCACTGGCAATCCGCCGGCCGCTCGTGCGTGCTCTATCGCCGAGAGGATGAACTCGCGCGTGTCCAGGATCGTGCCGTCGACGTCGAGGAGAACGGCTCGGAGGCTGCCGGCTTTCACTGTTGGCTCAGCTCAGTTCATCGTGATCGAGCCGGCCCGGGTCATGTAGATCCAGTAGGTTTTCAGCTTGAAGAGGCCGCCGAAGTCTTCGAGATAGCGCGGCTGGCCGGGGACGTAGAGCAGCCACAGCCGGTTCGCGTTGTCGTATTGCAGCACCTCGGTGTAGCGGCCCGCGACCTCGCCGAGCGCCTCGCTCACCTGCTTGCTCGTTCCCGTGTAGACGAAGTTGTTCCAGCCCGGCTTGAGTGGCAACACGCGGCCCGCCGGAGGGTTGGGGTTCAGGCTCGCCACGTTCCCTGCCGGCGCGTCGATCCAGAACGCGTCGAACTGGTTGATGGTCGTCCAGTCGCTGACCGCGGCGGGCGCGCCCCGGATGTACTGTTCGTAGCTTCCGCTCGAGTTCCCGAAACCGGGGGCGTCGGGGTTCCAGTGATAGGCCGCGGTCCACGGCGTCGGCAGCCCCGAGAGCGCCGCCGACGCCGGGCCGGTCGCCTCGAAGGAGGCGACGTTGCTCCAATCACCGTTGAGCGACTGGACGACGATCCCGCCGGGCGGGGGCGAAATGGTGCTGACGTCGCCGCCCTTGACGACGGCCAGGTCTTCGTTCTTGCCGCCCCAGGTAAACGTGGGGTAGGCCGGTTGGCCGCCGACCGTGAGTTGCACGGTCTTACCGGGCGCCCCGCAGCCAGCTTGCTGCAGCGCGCTTTTCACGACGATTGCGTAGTGCGAAACGACGCCGAACGAGGTGGTGGTCGTGGCGCCGCACTCGGTGCTGTCCACATAGGCACGGACGTCCGTGCCGGCCGGCACGTCTTTCCAGTCGCGAAGCGCCGATCCGGTGACCGAGAGCGGTACGCGGGCCACGGCCTGTCCGATGTTGATGATGCCCGCGCCGGCCCAGTTCTGGCCGTTGGGCGCCGGCGCGGCCGGGGTGGCGGCGGCCTTCGCGATGTCCACGTAATCCTGCGCGCTCAAACGGGAGTTTCGCGACACCATCAGGGCGAACATGCCCGTGACGAGCGGCGTGGCAAAGCTCGTGCCCCCGGCGTAGCCGTCGTCGGGGTTGCCAACGTAGCCGTAGGGCGTGCTGAAACCGGGGAGCGGTACATCGCTCCTCACGGTGCTCGAGATCCTGTTCCCGGGCGCCGCCAGGTCGATTGCCGGGCCGTAATTCGAATACGGCGCCCACGTGTTCCCGTTCAGGTTGTCCGACGCTCCAACCGCGACGACGTTCGGGTAGTCGGTGTAAGCCGCCGGGTAACCCGGTGCGACGTTCCCACCGGGAGGATGGTTGCCCGCCGCGGCGACCACGATGACGCCGTAGTCCTGCGCCAGTTGGATCGCCCGCCGCAACAGTGGGCTGTTGGCGTTCGGGTCGTCCGGGCTGCTGGCGAGACTCAGGTTGATGATCCGCGCGCCGTTACGGACGGCGTACTCGATGCCCTGCGCCACGTTCGAGACGTCGCCCTGCGGCGCCCCGCCAATGCCGGTCCCGCAGTCCAGTACTTTCACTGTCATGAGCTTCACGTTCCAGGCGACGCCTGTCACGCCGATCCCGTTGTTCCCGGCGGCGCCAATGACGCCGGACACGAGCGTCCCGTGGGAGCCGGTTGCATTCGTGTGCGGTGGCCCGTCGTCATCCATCACCGCGCCGTTCGGCTGCGAATCCCCGTAGCCGCAGATCGTGGCGCGCGCGCGGGTGAAGTTGATGAACCTGCAGCCGTAGCGGTCGTTGATGCAGCCGTTCCCGTCGTGATCGACGCCATCGGAGTAGGCGTCCGCGGGGTTCTCCCAGAGGCGGCCGGCGAAGTCGGGATGCGTCAGGTCCAGCCCGGAATCGAGGACGGCGACGACGACGGAGTTCGACCCCGTCTCCAGGTCCCACGCCTGCGGCGCACCGATCTGCGTCAGGTACTGCGCCTGATCGCGGAAGTACGGGTCGTCGGGGAGATCCGCGGCGTAGACCGGTGCGTCGGGCTCGGCCGAAAGGATATCGGGCCGCGCGCGCAACTTCGAGAGGAACTCGTTCGTGGTCATGCCGGCGGGGACGGGAAGCGTCTGCCAGCCTTCCTCGGCCAACGTTGGCCGCGAACCGTCCGCATGGAGCGCGTGCTTGCTGGGGATCCGCTGGATGATGACGTACTGGTCTGGTCCGGCGGGCGCGGTTTGTGCGAGCGCCGGACTCGCGCCAACCACCAGCGTCAGCAGGCAGACAGCGAAGAGGCCGGTCCATCGCCTTCGCACGGTCGCTCCTTCCGTCCCGGTTGTGCGCCCCCGCCGGGTTATGGTGTGGCCGGCGGCGCCGCCGTTGGTGCGATGTTGTTGAACGATGGCGTTGGGATCGGCGTCGGTGTCGTTGCCGCCCGTTTGCCCAGGATCCGATCGTCGATGATAACGGCAATGTCCCGCGCGCGGTCGATTGTCATGAACGGCTCGCCGCCGGTTGTCATCACTGTTGCCACGACGTTGCCGCGGCGGAAGAGAAAGCGGTGATAGACCTGCTTCATGTCTGACGCGCCGACCGTGCCCTGGATGATCTGGTAGGCGCCTGATTGCAGCCCCAGCCCCTTCGTTTGCTGCTTGACGGACCCCTGGTTCTTCGTGAAGAGCTGATCCATGTATGCGAACGCCGCTTTCGCACCGGCCACGTCCTGGAACAGGTACGTCTCAACGGAAACGTAGTAGCGGCCCTGGAGAACGCCGGCGTTCAGCCCGTCCGGCTGATAGATCACGTTGTAGCCGTCGAGGATCTTCCACTGGCGTGCGTAGTCGGCGCCCTCGTTCGAACTCTTGAAGAGGTACGAGCTGGCGAACGTCGAGATGTTCTGCGCGAAGGTATTCGAGACGTCGACGCCGTACCTGCCGGGCAGCTCGCCGATAGCGGGGCTAAAGCGGCTTGCCGGCCCCTGCACCACATTGTCGGGGCCACCTTCGGTGCCCCCGGTGCTCTTTGCGCCGGCGCCCGGGGTCGTGTCCTTCACCGTGGCGCTCACGTCCTGGCCGCTGTTTCGCACGAGGTAGACGACGATGCCAGCCATCACCGCGAGCACGCCGAGGCCGCCCAGGAGAATCACGATCCATGACGTGCTGTAGGCCTGCCGGCGCCGGCCCGCGGTTGGCACTGCTACCGGCTCGCCGTTGCCGCCGGGCTCGGCGACTGCTTGGGAGACGGTGTCGGCGTCACGTAGTTTCCGGTCGGCGTCGGCGCGATCGCTTCCTTCTGTCCGAGCGCTTTCGCATCCACGATTCGCGCGAGGTCGCGGACGATCGTGACGCTCATGAATGGGTCGGCGCCGTACGTCATCACGACGGTTACCAGGTTGCCGCGCCGGAAGAGGAAGCGATGGTAGGCGGCATCGACCGTGCTCGTCCCGATCTTGCCGGCTACGAGCCTCCAGGCGCTCGACTTGTTCCCCAACTGGGGCGCGTTCACCGGCTGGGCCGAGCCGGCCTTCAGGCGGCCCTCGAAATAGTCGTACGCCTTCTTCGCACCTGACTCGTCCTTGAAGAGGTGCGTCTCGACGGCGATGTCGTAGGCGCCGTTCTGGAGGATCGCCTTGTCGGAACCCTCGGGCCGGAACGACGTCTCGTACCCTCCGAGGTAGCCCCATTCGGTCAACAGCTTCTCGCCGTTGTCGCCTTCGGCGAACGTCTTGCTGCTCCCGTAGTTCTGCGCATTGAGAACGAACGTATCCGGCACGTTCGTGATGAACGCGGTGCCCAGGTCGTCCAGGCTGAGGGCGAAGCGGCTGGCCGGCATGGTCAGGATCGGCGACGTCGAAGCGTCGTTGGCGGCTGCCTGGGCGCTGGCCGCCGGGCTTCCGCTCGCCGCCGAACCGGAAGGCGCGGCCTTCGTCCCGCCGCCACAGGCGGCCAGCAACGCCGCGAGCACGGACGCGCACAACACGGGGGCGCCGAGCGCCCGGATCGACCGGCGGATCATACGCGCTCCCTGATTCAGGTGACCCGAATATACGGGCGGCCCCCGTTTGGGTGAAGGAAAGGCGTTAGGGGCAGGGAAAGGGGCCTGCCACGACGCGGGTTCGCTGGCTCGCTTGCCCCATCCCGGCGGCGCGGTGCTTACTACGGTCATGCCGCGCATGCGTCCCAAGCCGAACGCCACGCCCGACGATCTCGCCTTCGGCGTCAACCCCTGCGCGATGGCGCTGGAGGCGGGCGCGGCGAAGTCGCTCTTCTACTACGGCGACACGAAGAACGAGCGCGTCCTCGCGCTTGTCCGGCAGGCGCGCGAGCAGGGCGTCAACGTTCAGCCCGTCGATCCCGCGCGTCTCGACGAACTTACCGCCGAGGGTGTCCACCAGGGCGTTCTCGTTCGCCTCCGCAACCTCGAGCCGGCGGACCTTGGCGCGATCGCGAAGTCGGCCGGGAAGTCTTCGCTGGTCATCCTCCTGGATCGCGTCACCGACCCCCAAAACCTCGGCGCGGTGCTGCGGACCGCGGTCGCGGTCGGCGCCGACGCGATCGTCCTGCCGCCACGGCGCGGCGCGCTCCTGACGCCGGGTGTCCACCGCGCGAGCGCCGGCCTGAGCTTCATTGCGCCGGTCTGCGCACCGCAGAACCTCAACCAGGCCATTCGCGAGCTGAAGGACGCCGGCTTCTGGGTCGTGGCCGCCGACGCAGGCGAAGGCTCGCAGTCCGCCACCGCGTTCGACTGGCCGGCGAAGACGGCGCTCATTGTCGGCAGCGAAGGCGAGGGCGTCGGCCAGCTCCTCCGCCGCGAGAGCGATTTCGTCGTCGCCTTGCCGATGGACCCGCGCGTTGAGTCGCTCAACGTCGGCGTGGCGACGGGCGCGCTGGCGTATCTCTGGCGAAGGCAGTGGCCGCTGCCGGAGTGATGAGTGGATGGAGTGCGACTGAGAAGTAGACTCCGAGAAGCTGTAGCCAGAAGCTTGGGAAATGAAGTTGGTCTTCTGGCTTTCCAGCCGCTTCGTCCTGCCTGCCCTTGCGCTGGCCGCCCTGTTGCTGGTCTCCTGCCGCGGGCTTGAGTCTTCCGCCGGGCCGACGGCCAGCGTGTCTCCCGCAGGCTCCACGCCCTCCACACCGCCTCCGGCGACTGTTTTCCTCACGCCGA
>JAKALX010000169.1 GCA_021823905.1 Chloroflexota bacterium
CCCGCCTCGAGCAGACTCGGCGGCGCTGATAACGGAACTCCACACGCTGGGTGTGCGCACCGTCATGGTGACGGGCGATGCGCCAGCGACAGCAGCGATTGTGGCGCGCGCGGTGGGGCTGGAGGGCGCTGTCTCGCCGACCGGGACTATCCCCGACGTTGTGCGCGCCGGGGATTTTGCGGTCTTCGCCGGCGTCCTCCCGGAAGACAAATACAAGCTCGTACAGGCGTTTCAGCGGGGCGGCCACACCGTCGGCATGTGCGGCGACGGCGCCAACGACGCGCCTGCGCTGGGCCAGGCGCAGATGGGAATCGCCGTATCGACGGCGACCGACGTGGCCAAGTCGGCAGCAGGCATGGTACTGACCCAGCCCGGGCTCGTCGGCATTGTTGCTGCCGTCAAGGAAGGCCGGGTCACGTTCCAGCGCATCCTGACCTACACCCTCAACGTCATCATCAAGAAGATCGTGACGGTGCTTTTCCTTGCAGTCGGCCTGGTCATGACGGGCCACGCTATCCTGACCCCCATGCTGATGGTCATCATGATGGTTACGGGCGATTTCCTGACCATGTCTTTGACCACGGACAAGGTCCACCCGTCGCCACTGCCCAATGTCTGGCGGATCGGCAACCTGACGATCGCCGGCGCCATCGTCGGACTCTGCCTCCTGGTCTTCTGCACCGCCGTCCTGGCCTTCGGCTATTACCGCATGGGGCTGGCGGCCACGGAGCTCAATACGCTCGCTCTTCTCGCCCTGGTTTTCGGCAGCCAGACAACACTCTTCGCGATTCGCGAACGCCAGCGCCTGTGGTCTCGCCCAAGCCTCTGGCTCGACCTGACGTCCCTTGCCAATCTGCTGATCGTGTCGGCATTGGCGGTCGCCGGACTACTAATGACGTCCCTTCCGATTCTGCTCGTGGCCGGCACGCTTGCGGCGGCAGTCGCCTTCGGAATCGTCCTGACTGCGGTGAAGATCCCGATTTTCAAAAGGCTCAGAATCGCATAGACCCCCTTGTGCAACGCTTGCGCTGGCTGCCCAGACGGGCCGGAGTCACCGGCTACCAAGTTGCTGAAGGCAGCTCGGCCCTCGGCGGAGTCGTTGCTGCCACCAAGGTTCGCTCGTTCCGGAAGGAGATCGTGTCGGACGCGGCGATAGGCGCCGCGGGCTCGGGATGGCCAAACGCCGTCGCCGAAAGCTCAGAACATCCGAGACCCGGCCGGTCCATCACGCCGGGAAGGAAATTCTCGACGAGGATGTCGGCGCGGACGGCGAGGTTCTGCGACGCGGCTCCGGTCCGTGTGGACGGGCCCGTTCGCAGCTCGATTTGCGGGCGTGGGCGGGTCAATCTTCATCACATCGGCGCCCAGGTCGGCGAGGGTGCGAGTGCAATGCGGTCCGGCGACGAGCTGGGTGATGTCGAGGACCCGGATGCCGTGGAGGACCCTGCGCATCCGGTCAGCCCCCCTGCTCGTCGATTGTGCGAAGGACGGTAACGCAGGCATCGCAGTAGGCGGAGACTGCGGCGACGTCGACGGCATCGGGCCAGCGGTCATCCTGGAGATGGAAGAGCGCACTCCCGCCAGCGAACGAGACGTAGCGACCGCCACGCTCATGAATGTTCTTCGACTCGCCGCCGGGCACCGTCCCCTGAGGGGCGAGTGTCACCGGCGGGGCGCCCGCGGCAGCCATCGCGTCAAGCGTCAGGGAGGCCAGGGCAGGCGCCGACGCGAACAGCACCGGGCGCGGCGCGATGGCCGCCCCGATAGAGGCCCCGAGGTGCAGCCAGAGGAGTGCACCGGTAGGGAGCGCTTCCCGAGAGTCGATGAAGCGCTCGAGTCCCCAGTGGCCGAGCTCGTGCCCGGTCGACGCCACGAGCAACAGATCCCGCCGCAGCGGCTCGTGGGCGATGGCGCGGGCGATCTCCAGCCAGCAGGCGATGCCGCCGCCGCGTTCGCTTGCGCACGCCCACCAGCCACTCCGAGGCGTCATCACGACAAACGGTGCGAGCTTCGAGTCTTTCCCGGCTACGCGGCCAATCACGTTGGACGCCGAGACAGAGACGGTCTGTCCCGTGGCCATGACGGTCGCCTCCTGGCGCCCGTCCGCCATCGATTCAAGGCGAGCGCGGTGCTCACCGCTCACCTGGAGAACTGGGACGCCGAACGCCCTTGGGAACGCCGCGGCGTTCCGCGGCGCGAGCCCTGGCCGGCCGGCGACGGTCACATACACGACCGCACGGTAACGTCCGGAGGTGCGCGCCATATCGAGCTCCGGCGCCGGGGCGCCTGGCGGCGCAACGACCAGGGCGATCTCCGCGTCAGTCCCGGCCAGGCCCAGTCTGCCGCTGACGCCTGCCCCGGGTGTCACCGGCGCATCGAACATCGGCAGGCCGGGGAAATGTGCATCCCCGGCCTGGAGGTAGCTGTCGGCCGGCGCAAACCGTTCGAACAGATACGTCTCCAGGGCGGCCTCCGCGCCCTGCTGATCGAGCAGATCGCGTAGCCATGCGCCCGACGCGTTGTCCACGTCGGTGCCCGTGCGATGGTGGCCCTGGGCGTCGAATGCGCGGATGACTTCGCTGATTCGCTGTGCTCGTTCCAACGGTCCCCCCATGGCGTCTACCCCGCCCGCGATGCCGTCGGTCGCGTCCTACGCCTTCCAGATCTTGTGGAAGAGCGGCGATTGTGATGGAGTTATGTAATATTGACCGAAGCCCCGCACCTTCGCGCCGATGAGGTCAACGCGCGAGTTCGGCTGTACCGGGATGATCCAGGGGTCGTCCGTGAAGAGCTTGTTGAAACGCTGATACTGCGCCTTCGCGGCGGCGCTGTTGGGGTCGAGCGTCCCAAGCTGTTTGATGACATCCAGGTAGTCGGGCGACTCGTAGAAGCTCGGATTCGGAACCTGGTACGGGAACGTCTGCTCGAAGTTGGTGAGGGGCGTGAGATCGCTGAACGAATGAGTCGTGACCCAGAGTCCCTTGAAGCCCCGCGCGCGAAGCTTCGCCAGGAATGCGTTCGCTTCGGATGGGAGGATCTCGACCTTCACGCCAACCGCCTCGAAATTCTCTTTGAGGAGCGATGCGACCTGGGTGTAAGTCGGCGTGCGGGAATCGAGCGGGATTGGGGCATCCTGCGTGAACCCGGCCTGCTTGAGCAGCGCTTTGGCCCTGGCAGGGTCATAGTGCGCACCCTCGAGGGCCGGGTCGAACGCCGGCGAGGTCTCGGGCCATGGCTGAGCGGTCACCTTGCCGAAGCCCTCGTTGAGCTCGTTGACCACGCGGTCGCGGTCGACGGCCAGGAACAGCGCCTGGCGAACACGCGGATCCTTAAGCGACGGGTTCGTCACGTTGATGCCGCAGTACATCAACCCGGTCTTCGGCGCGTTGAAGGTGAGGCCCTTCGACTTGTAATCCTTCGCCACGGACGCGGCCGGCGAGAGAACGAGGTCGAGCTCGCCCGAGTTGTAGGAGAGGCCCTCCGCATCCTGGTCGGCGAAGAACTTCACGACGATCTGGTCGAGGTACGGGCCGCCCTCCCTGTCCTTCAGGTGCCACTCCTTGTTCGCGGAGAAGGTAAGCGACTGGCCAGACTGCCAGGAAACGAATTTGAAGGGGCCCGTCCCCTGGACATCCTTCCCGGTCTTCAGCTGATCGTAGCTGGACTTCTGCGTCACCATGAGCTGGGCGAATAAATCGTTGATGTTCTGGCGTGCTTTTGCGAAGGTGAACTCCATCGTGCGGTCGTCGACCTTCTTCATGGTCTTCACCGACTTTGCCAGCGTCGCGAGCTGGAACGCACCGGCGACACCGAACTTCGCCGGGGCGTTGACGAGTTCGACGCCGAAGAAGACATCCTCCGGCGTAACCGGCTGTCCGTTGTGAAAGTGAAGATTCGGCTTGAGTCGCGCCGTGAGCTTCAGATTGTCCGGCGTGAACTCGTAGAGATCGGCGAGCACCAGCTCCGGCTTGAGGCTATCACGGAAGCGGATCAGGCCCTCCATCGGCAGGTAGTTGAGATACGGGTTCTCCGCGGCGAAGACGAACGGGTAGCCGGTGCCGAAGCTCACGTCCGAGACCTGCGCCGCCGTCAGCGTCCCACCAGATTTTGGGGTCTCGGAGGCGGCCGCCGATGCACCGGCGGTGGCCTTGCTGCCGCCGTTTCCATTGGAGCTGCCGCCGCTTCCTCCGCAGCCAACGAGCGCAAGCCCTGCCAGACCCGCGGCCGCGGTCGTTCCGCCGGTCAGGAGCCGGCGCCTCGAGAATTCGCCTTGCTTGTTCCGAACCATGAACTGATGCCTCCCTGGTAAACATGCTGTGGTGGGGCTCTCGCCCGCCTCGGCGGGCGCCGGTGACACCGCCGGCGCGATGCCGGCGACGGCTATGGGCGTGATGTGGCTCCCGCCACCGGCGCCATCATCCGCCATCATTGATCGCTCCGTTGGCTGCCAGCCGGGCGATGGAATCGTGATCGAGACCGGCCTCGGTGAGCAGTTCGACGGTGTCGCGCCCAAGGCGCGGCGCGGCCTGCGCGGCACGAAGCTGCGACTCGCTGAAGTGAACCGGGGGCGCGACGACGGTATGGCTACCGACGAGCTCGTGCTCGAGTTGCACAAAGCAGCCGATCGCACGCGCCTGCTCGTCGTCGAGCATTTCCTCCCGAAACTGCACGGGGCAAGACGCAACACCGGCGGTTCGGAGCCGTTCGAGCCAGTAGGCAGAGGGCTGGGCCTCGAAGGCGGCCGCGGCGGCATCGTGGACCGCGCGGGAATGCTGACGCGCGTCGTCCGGCAGCCACCCCGGTTCGGTGACCCACCGGTCTTCGATGCCGAGGATGCCGACGACCCGTTGCTGGAGTGCCCGGCTGATCGCGGCGATCGCGATCACGCCGTCGCTTGTGCGAAAGAACCCGTAATAGGCTCGCGCGATGGCGAACGGCTGCAGCGACTCGCGAAAGGCGAGAATCTCCTCCCAGGTGCGTCCCTCGGCGAATGCCTGGCGAAGCGAATTCACGAACTCGTGACGCCACCCGTCAATCACGTCGACGTGATTGACGTGATTGTTCTGGAGGACCATCGCCGCGTGGAGGAGTGAGACGTCGAGCTTCTGCCCGTGACCCGTCCGTTCCCGATGGTAGAGGGCTGTAGACACGCCCCAGGCGAGGAGGAGGCCGGCCGTGTAGTCGACCACCGGTTCGGGCAGCGGGAGCGGGCCGTCCGCGGTGAACTGGGCCATGCCCGAATAGCCGACCATCGCGATGTCCATGCCCGCGAGCCCGGCCATGGGTCCGGTCGTCCCGAACGCCGTGTTCTCCGCATAGATGAGGCGCGGATTCCGCAACCGAAGCGCAGCGTAGTCGAGCCCCAGCTTCTCCGCCTGCCCAGGACGGAAGTTCGCGACCACGACGTCGGCGCCCGCCGCCAGGCGCCGAACCGCGGCGAGGACCTCATCATTCCGGAGATCGACAGCGACCGACCGCTTCCCGCGGTTCTTGTTCAGGAACTGGCGCCCTTCGTTCGGCAGAATCGGACCGTTGCGCCGCGTCTCGTCACCGATCACGTCCTCCACCTTGATGACGTCCGCGCCGCCGTCGGCGAGGAGCTGACCGCAGTACGGCGCAGCGATGAACCGGCCGAACTCGACCACGAGGAGGCCGGCGAACGGGCCGGCGGGCTCGTTCACCGTGGCAGCCCGAGCCCGCGCGTCGCGATCACGTTCCGCTGGATCTCGCTCGTGCCCTGGCCAACGGTTGCGCGCGCGCTGTCGACGTAGACCGCACCGACCGTCTCGTCCCATCGGTCGGTGGCGAGAACCATCCCGTTCAACCCGCTGGCCGCGACCAGGGCGTTGGCGATGCGCTGCGTCGTTTCGGTCGCGACCAGCTTGACCATCGAGACCTCGTGATTCGGCGCGTCACCACGTTCGCGCAGCCAGGCGACCCGGTAGGCGAGGAGGCGCGCGACAGTGACGGCGATCGCGCACTCCGCCAACCGCGCCCGCACGTCATCCCTGAGCGAAGGCAGTTGACGTACGGCGGAAAGCGCCATCTCGAGGTCCCGCCGCAAACCGCCGATATGTGCGCCGCCGGATCGTTCGAGATCCATGGTGCGCGCGTTCACGTACCAGCCACGGTTCTCCTCGCCGACGAGATGGTCAGCGGGGACGCGAACGTCGGTGAGGAAAACCTTGTTGAAATGGTGCCTTCCCTGCATGTCGATCAGCGGCTGAATCTCGACGCCCGGCGAGTTGAGCGGAACCACCATCATCGAAATGCCACGATGCTTCGGCGCCGAAGGGTCCGTCCTGACCACGGTCCAGAGATAGTCGCTGTAATGCGCGCCGCTCGTGTATTTCTTCTGGCCGTTAACGACGAAATCGTCGCCATCGCGGACAGCCTTCGTCTGCACGTTTGCCAGGTCGGAGCCCGCATCCGCCTCCGAGAGGCCCATCGCGAAGGAGATCTCCGCACGGGCGATTCCGGGGAGGTACCGCTTCCGCTGCGCCTCGTCCCCAAACAGCATGATCGACGGACCGACCTGCTGGACCGCCCTGCGATGGTGCTCCTGGGGCGCCCCGGCAAAGGCCATCTCTTCCATGTAAATGGTTTGTTCGATGACGCCAAGCGACCGTCCGCCATATTCGACCGGCCATGATGGGGCGATCAGGCCACGCGCCGCCGCCTCGCGGCTGAAGCGCGGCGACCACTCGGGCAGCTCGTGCTCACGGTGGTATTCCCAGAACTCGGGGGTCAGCGCGGACGAGAGGAAGCCGACGACCTCTTGTCGAAACTGCTCGTGCCTGGGTTCGAGGCGGAAATCCATGCGGTTCTCTCCTGCTGCCGGCCTGGCGTCAGCGCTTCAAGCTCGGAATCGGGCCGGCGGGCGCGGAGCCGGCAACCGCCGCAGCCGCAAGTTCGAACCACGAGTTCGGGCCGCCCGGCAAGTCGAGCGCTCGGAGCGCGGCCTTGGTCGCCGCGAGTCCCGATGGCGGCATTGCCGCCAGCTCGGCGGCGAGTTGGCGCGCTCGCGGCAGGACCTCCGCCGGCTCAACGACTTCGAAGGCAATCCCGAGGCGGACCAGTTCGCCGGCCGGGATACGAGCCCCGAGCAGGACGACGCGCCGGGTGAGCGCATCGCCGAAGCGAAAGCGAAGCCAGGCCAAATTCATCGGCGCGGGCCGCCCCTGGAGCACTTCGCCCACCTGAAGAAACGCGTCCGACCCGGCCACGAGAAGGTCGGCCGAAAGCGCGAGCGCCGCGCCGGCGTTGATGGCGTACTTCTCCATCGCGCAGACGACCGGCTTGTCGAAGCGGAAGAGCTGCTCATGGAGCGCGCGCCAGCCGGGCTGGAACCCGGCAAGCCAGTCGGGACGCGGCTCGGCGTTGAACTCCTTCAGATCGAGACCGGAGCAGAAGACCCCTTCGGCGCCGCGCATCAGGACCACGCGACAAGCGTCGTCTGCAGCCAGCGCATCGAGCGCCGCTCGCAGCTCGGCGACCAGCGGACCGGTGACGGCGTTCTTGCGCTCGGGCCGGCTCAGCACCAGCTCGGCGACGCCATCGTTCAGCTCGACGGCGGTGTGCTTGCGTTCAGTCGACATCGGCGTCCCACTTGAACACCCGGCGCGCGTTGTCGGCAAAGAACGCCGGCGCCAC